>DASVPS010000060.1:0-9916 GCA_036389555.1 Pyrinomonadaceae bacterium | reverse complement strand
CTTCGCGGCGCAGTCGCCCCGGCTGCCCCCGCAGCCACAGCCGCGAAACTGCGTAAGAGCGCGGGCGCGATCCCCAACCAGTACATCGTGGTCTTCAACAATAGCGTCGCGGCGAGCAACGTCGAAGCGCTGGCCGAAGCCCTGACGCGCGCCCACGGCGGCACCATCGGCTTCACCTATCAGAGCGCGCTGCGAGGCTTCTCCGTCCAGTTGAACGAAGCACAGGCCGTCGCTCTCAGCCGCAACCCGCAGGTCGAATACGTCGAGCAAGACGTGTTGATCGAAGGCGCATCGACGCAGACGACGAACAGCGAGAATGGGGAGTGGGGGCTTGACCGCATAGACCAGCGCGACCTCGCCTTGAACAACTCTTACACCTACGCGAGCAACGGCGCGGGCGTCAATGCTTACGTCATAGACAGCGGCATTCGCCTCTCGCATCAGGAATTCGAAGGCCGTGCCGTCTATGCCTACGACAACGTAGGTGACGGCAGAAACGGTGTGGATTGCAACGGCCACGGTACGCACGTCGCAGGCATCATCGGCGGCAAGACTTACGGCGTGGCGAAGGGCGTCAAGCTGCATGCCGTGCGCGTGCTCACCTGCACGAACACGGGGAGCGCGGCGCGCATCATCGGGGGCATCGACTGGGTGACGGCTAATCACGTCAAACCGGCGGTCGTGAACCTCAGCTTCGCCTCCAGCCTCCCCAACGATGCTCTCGATCTGGCGGTCAGAAATTCCATCACGGCCGGACTGCCGTTCATCGTCTCGGCGGGCAACAACAACATCAACGCAGGGACGCGCTCACCCTCCCGCGTCGCTGAAGCAATTACGGTCGCGGCCACCGACCGGAACGACTATCGCGCATCCTTCTCCAACTTCGGCACGGTTGTGGACGTGTTCGCGCCGGGCGTGGACATCATGTCGGCGTGGAGCACGGATGACACCTTCACCAACCTGCGTTCCGGCACGTCAACCGCCGCGCCCTTCGTCGCCGGTCTCGTGGCGCGTTATCTCGCGGGGCGTCCGGGCGACCAGCCCGATGCCGTCTGGCAGGCTCTCATGAACGATTCGACGTCCGGGAAAGTGATCAACCCCGGCGACGGCTCGCCGAACCTGCTGGCCTACACGGCCATCACCATCAGCGACGACTTCAACGACAACACGCGCGACGCGGCTAAGTGGAACGTCGGCGCGGCGTCGGGCGGCAACGTCGTCGAACAGAACGGGCGTCTGGAAGTGACGCCGCCAGCCGACACCACCGGCTACAACGGTTATTACTCGGCTACGAATTGCGATTTGACCAATTCGCGCACGAGCGTCGAAGTCATACCGGGCAACGCCGGCGCTTACGGCGCGGAAACCTATTTCACGCTGGCCGAAGGCAACAACTACGTGCTGTTTGCCACCGGCGGCGGCAACCTGCTTTTCCAGACGGCCGTGGCCGGCGCGATGACGCGCACCTACATTCCCTACAACGCGACGCAGCACCGCTTCTGGCGTTTCCGCCACAACCGCACGCTCGACACAGTGAACTGGGAGACCAGCCCCGACGGCGTGACGTGGACGACGCAGCGCACCGTGACGCGGCAGTTTTCCATTACCAACTTGCAGACGCAATTGCAGTCCGGGAAGTACACGGCCACGACCTACGGCGGGACGGCCATCTACGACAACCTCTGGCACGAGGCAAACCCGACGGTGCCCGTCGCCGTCGCCGACAACTTCGACGATAACCTGATCAACTCGGCCATGTGGACGACGACCGAACCGGCCTCGCCCACCACCATCGCGGAGCAGAACGGTCGAATCGAAGTGACGCTTCAGCCGAACACTGCCGGCTACAACAGCCTCAGCACGCAGGGCTTAGACTTCAGAGACAAGACACTGCAAGTCGAATTGGTGCAGCCGACGAGCCAGGGGGGATGGGTCGAAACCTTTTTCCAGTTGTCTCTGGATAGCAACAACTATTTTCTCTTCGACACGGGCGCGGGTTCGTTCGTCTGTGACGCATGGATCAACGGTGTCCGCGACCGCAGCGGGTTCAACTGGGACGGCAGCCGCTTCTGGCGTTTCCGCCACGATGCGGATGCCGGCACCGTCAGCTTCGACACGAGCATGGACGGCGTGACGTGGGCGACGCGCAAAACAATCGCCATCGCCTTCCCGCTCAGTTCCATGAAGTCCGCGCTCGGCGCGGGCGCTTGGGGCACGGGCAACGGCGCGCCGGGCATGGCCGTCTTCGACAACTTCCGCCTCGAACGCTTCCGCCCGTCATTCCCGTTGAGCGACAACTTCAACGACAACACGCGCGACGCCAAGTGGAACACGCTCGCGACGCCCGGTTCCGTCATCGTCGAGCAAAACGGGCGGCTGGAAATCACGCCCGCCGCCGCGATGCCGGGCTACGATGGCTACGTGTCGGCCAACACCATTGACCTGACCGACGCGCGCTCCACCGTCGAAGCGGTCTCCGTCCCGGCGATCAACGGGTTCGCAACTTTCTACGCGCTGCGCGCCCCGAACGGCAACTACCTGATGTTGGGTCAGAGCAGCAGCGGCACCCTCATTACGCAGCGTTCTGTGGGCGGCGTCGTGACGCAGACTTCTGTTCCTTATAACGCGGTGCAACAACGCTACTGGCGTTTCCGCCACAACCGCGCGAACAACACCGTGAATTATGAAACCAGCCCGGACGGTGCGGCGTGGACGACTCAAGCCACGTACCCGACTCCGTTCGACATTACCAACTTGCAAGTCCTCTTAGTAGGCCAGAAATCCACGGCGACATCGCCGAACGATACGGTCGTCTTCGACAACCTTCGGATCGAGAGAAACGAAGGGGGCAAGGCGCGCTAAGTAAATTTTGAAGCAGACGTAAATTTATACGGCGCGGCCTCTCGCAGGCTGACAGGTCATGAGGCCGCGCCGGTCATTTGTCCAACAACCATAGAAGGAGAAGTAAAAGCATGAAGGGGCACCGGAGAAACGGCACACCACCGAAGCTCGTCAGCAGTATGTTAATGCTGCTCGGCTTGCTCGTGCTGGTGAGCAGTCCGGCCTTAGCGCAGCGGCTAACGGCCAAGAATCATTTACCCTTTAGCGCCACCCGAAACGGTGAGAGCCTCAGCTACCTCATAAACGACGCGCGCATGAGCGGCGACCTCAACGTCACCGCCCCCACGCGCCTGCCCGGCGACACGACGGCCGAACTTTCCCGCACGGGCGAGAAGGTCGCAACCGACGTTGCTGCCGGCGACACCACGACGGCCACCGCGCCGGCGGCCACGACTGCGACCAAACCGGAGACGACTACCGCCCCGGCCACGGAAGCGGGCGCGACCACCGCGACGACGACGGCCGCCCCGACTTCAACGACGGCGACCGCCCCGCTGGCCGCCACCACCACCACGACAACCACGACAACCACGACGACCACGGCGGCGGTAGTGCAAAACCCCGTCCCCACGGCGCAGTGCAGCCGCACGATCACGGCCAACGTGGTCGCGCTCGACCAGTTGTACACCTATAACCGTTTCGGCGCGTTCAACCCGGCGGGGATGCTCTATGCCCTGCGCCGCGACGTGACCATGATCGACTCGACGAAGGGCTTCGTCGCCGGCAACGTCCGCCTGCGTGCGGGCAAGCGGGCGCGCCCGCTCGTCCTGCGCGCCAACGAAGGCGACTGTCTGACGGTCAACTTCACCAACCTGCTCACGCCGACCCGCGACGCCATTGACAGCATCAACACGGCCAACGGCACGTCGCGTCTGGGCTATTTCGACAAGTCCCCTTTCTTCATCCCGAAAGAAGGCACGACCTCTTACGACCTTTCGCAGGCCAAGCTGCGCACGCTCCCCGACGGCAAGGTGAACGTTATTGACGAGCACGGCGATGTCATCCAGGACGGCAACATCAAGTTGCAGAAGGAAAACACGCCCGTCACGCGCGCCGCCTCGATTCACGTTAACGGCATGGAGTATCTCAACATCGCCGCCGACGGCGCGAACGTGGGCAACAACGCCTCTTCGCTGGCCGCACCGGGCGAAACCAAAACCTACCAGTGGTACGCCCGCAAGCAGGGTCAGTACCTCTTCTACTCGATGGGCACGGTCGCGGGCGGCGAAGGCGACGGCGGCCAACTCGACCTCGGTCTGTTCGGCTCGGTCAACGTCCAGCCGCGCGGTGCCAAATGGTATCGCTCGCAGGTGACGGCCGCGCAGTTGCAGTCCGTCACGGTGGGCACGAACCCGAACGGCACGCCCAAGATCAACTACGACAAGCTCGGCACGGACAACCAGCCGATCTTGAACATGCTGAACGCCTCGAACGAGATCATCCATACCGATCTCAACGCGATCATCACCACCTTCAGCGAGAACTGCGCCGACGCACCGCCCTCCGGCACGTGCGGCGAAGCGTTCCGCGAATTCACCGTCATCTTCCACGACGAGACGAAGACCGTGCAGGCGTTCCCTGAACTCAACCAGACGCTGTTCCACGGTGTCAAAGACGGCTTCGCCGTCAACTACGGTTCGGGCGGCCTCGGCGCGGAAGTTCTCGCCGTCAAGAAAAAGGTCGGCCCGGCGGCCAACTGCCCCGACTGCGCTTTCGAGGATTTCTTCCTTGAATCGTGGGCGAACGGCGACCCGGCCATGAACGTCAGGAAAGACGCCACGGGTAAAGCCGTCGAAGCTCTCTTCCCCGACGATCCTTCAAACGTTCACCACTCTTACATGGGCGACCCCGTCCGCTTCCGCAACCTGCACGCGGGGCCGAAAGAAACGCACGTTTTCCACTTGCACGCACACCAGTGGCTGCATGAATCACGCGAAGACGGCTCCACCTATCTCGATTCGCAAACCATCGGGCCGGGCGGCGCATTCACCTACGAGATCAACTACGGTGGTTCGGGCAACCGCAACCTGACCGTCGGCGACTCGATCTTCCACTGCCACCTCTACCCGCACTTTGCGCAGGGCATGTGGGAACTCTGGCGCTCACACGACGTGTTTGAAGCGGGCACGGTGGATCGCAATCTGCCCGACGGCGAGATCGCGGGCGGCACGCCCAATCCGGCCATCATCCCGCTCCCGAACAAAGCCATGCCGCCGATGCCGACGGCCGATTTCAAAGGCTATCCCTTCTATGTCGCAGCACAGCCCGGCCACCGCGCGCCGCAGCCGCCGCTCGACATTGACTTCGATGGCGGCCTGCCGCGCCACCGCGTCCTGTCCGCGACGCACGTCAGCGGCCCTGCCGCCGTGCCTTCCGCACACCTGAACGACCCCGTGGCCGCTCGTGTGCTCTCGCTCAACAAAGACCCGAACCTGCTGGCCTTCGCGCACGAGTTGACTTCGGCCAACATCGAAATTCTTCCCCAGACGGGCACCGCCCCGGAGAAGAAGGCGATGGACTTCCACCAGGGCTTGTTCCCGGGCGGCACGCCCGCGACCACTCCGGTCGGATGGCCGGGCGCAGCCTACCCGTCCTACACGGCGTCGGGTTTGGCCGGTAAATTCTTCGTCAACGGCCGCGCGCCGAAACCGGGCGCACCGTTTGCCGACCCTTGTCCCGACACCTTCGTCGATGGTGCTGGCTCGACGCGCGCTGTCCCGACCCGCGACTATCGTGCGGCTTACCTGCAATTCGACATGACCGTCAACCGCGCCGGTTGGCATGACCGTCAGGCGCGCATCATGGTGCTCGAACAGGACGTGGCTAATACCTTGAACGGTACTCGTCCGCCCGAGCCTCTCTTCTTCCGCGCCAACTCCGGCGATTGCATCGTCTTCAAGGCGACCAATCTCGTGCCGAAGGCGCTTAACCTCGACGACTTCCAGATTTACACGCCGACCGACATCATCGGCCAGCACATCCATCTCGTGAAGTTCGACGTGACCGCCTCCGACGGTGCCGGCAACGGCTGGAACTACGAGGACGGCACGTTCGCGCCCGACGCCGTGCGCGAGCGCATCAAGGCCAACAACGCCTATCAGCAGTCCATTGGCGGCACGCAGATTCTCACCGCCAAGACTCACCCGTCGTTCGGCGCAGGGCCGAACAACGAATGGGTCGGCGCGCAGACCACCACGCAGCGTTGGTGGGCTGACCCGCTCGTCAACCGCGCGGGACAGGATCGCACCATCCGCACCGTCTTCACGCACGACCACTTCGGCCCCAGCTCGCACCAGCAACACGGTCTCTACGCCGCGCTGGTCGTCGAGCCGACCGACTCGATGTGGCAGGCGTTCGACGGTACGCAACTCGGCACGCGCACCGATGGCGGCCCCACGTCCTACAAGGCCAACATCATTTTCGATACGCCCGAGACGTGGGATCAATCGCCCAGCTACCGCGAGTTCAACCTCGCGATGGCGGACTTCGCCATCGTCTACACGCGCGACCTGCAACCGGTGAACCCGCCGGGACGCAAGGAAGTCGGTCTGCCGCACATCATCGCGCCGCCCGTCATCCCGCAGCCCGAGTCCATCTCGGTTGACGATCCGGGCACGAGCCTGATCAACTACCGCAACGAGCCGATCCCGTTGCGCGTCCGCGACCCGAACACCAACGCGCAGTACACTGACGCGCGCGGCAACATGGCGAACGTCTTCAGATCGAAAGACGAGACCGGAGCGACCATTCACGGCGATCCGTACACGCCTTTACTCGAAGCCTATGAAGGCGACAAGATTCAGGTGCGTCTCATTCAGGGCGCGCAGGAAGAACAGCACGTCTTCAGTCTGCACGGCGGCAAGTGGCTGCACGAACCGGACGTTGCCAACTCCGGCTACTACAACGGTCAGGCCATCGGCATCTCCGAACACTTCGAGTTCGTGCTGCCGCCCATACCGGCCGTCGGTAACGTGCGTGGCGCGAACCCGACCGCTGCCGACTTCATGTACAGCAGCGCCGCGACCGACAACCTGTGGGACGGCATGTGGGGCATCCTGCGCGAGTACAAGGGCACACGCCCCGGTCTCGCGGCCTTGCCTACCAACCTGCGCGGTGAAATCGTCGGCAGCGACCCCGGCCTGCGCACGGACTTCTGCCCGGCGGGTGCGCCGCAGAAGAGCTTCTTCGTCGAGGCTCGTCTTGCCACAGACCTGTCGCCCACCAGCGGCATCGTCTACAACCAGAAGTTCGGCCTGACCGACCCGGCCGGTGTGGTGTTCGTCCAGAACGCCGACGTGGCGGCCATCAAGGCCGGTACGAAGAAGCTCGAACCGCTCGTGCTGCGAGCCAACGCCGGTGACTGCTTAAACGTGCATCTCACCAACTATCTGCCGACGACTCTGCCCGATTATCCGGCCTGGAACTTCATGCCGATGATCGTGCCAAACTTCAACCTCAATCAACTGAAGCCCTCGAACGAGGTCAGTCTGCATCCGCAGTTGTTGGAGTATGACGTGCGCACCAGCGATGGCGCGAACGTCGGCATCAACGACAAGCAGACGGTTGCGCCCGGCGCGACGACCAAGTATCGCTGGTACGCAGGAAGGGTTGACGTGGATTCGGAAGGCGTTCGCACCGCGACTCCCATCGAGTACGGCGCGATCAACCTGACGGACTACGGCGACATCATGAAGCACGGCTCGCACGGCGCGGTCGGCATGATCGTGATCGAGCCGCAGGGCGCGACCTGGACGACGCCGACCAACACCAACATGGAAGCTGTGGTGAAGAACTCAGCCGGAACTGTTCTCTTCAAAGAGTTCAACGTTCTTTATCAGGACGATGTCGTGATGAAGGCTGCGAACGGCAACCCGGTGCGCAATTACACCGGCGATGAAGATTCGGAAGACTCCGGTATGAAGGGCTTCAACTACAAGACCGAACCCATCTGGGCGCGGCTCGGATTCATGGCCGAAATGAGCAAGATCGACCACACGACTTTCCAGGACGTGTCGGAATTGCTTAATGACGTGAATCAGGCTAACGTTCTCAGTTCGGCGACTCACGGCGACCCGGAAACGCCGGTCTTCTCGGTGGCAGCGGGCACGCCCGTTCGCTTCCGCGTCGTCCAGCCAACCGGCCACCCGCGTCAGCACGCCTTCACCATCCATGGTCATTCGTGGTTCCACGAAGCCTGGGTGAATAACTCAACCGTTCTCTGGCGGCCGGGCGTTGACCCCGAACCGACCTCGATGAACCTTGGTTCGCAGGGCGGTCACACCGCGCGGCGACACTGGAACATCATCCTGCCGAGCGCAGGCGGAGGTTTCAGACAAGCTGGCGACTACCTGATCCGCAGTCAGGAAAGTTTCCACTTCACCAGCGGCCTGTGGGGTATCTTCCGGGTCACGGCACAGTAAGCTCCGCAGGGAGCCGAATTGAAGTGAAGAGTGCGGCCTGCGGTTTAGGCCGCACTCTTCACATCCACGCAAACTATTTTTACAATTAACCGAGCAAAATTTCTGACAATAGATAAAAGGAAGTTTCCGATGCGAATGAGCAGTTTGAAAAAGTTGAAAGCGGCCTGCGGCTCGCAGGTCTACACGCTGGCGCGGGCGGCCGTCTGCTGCCTCACGCTCTCGGCGAGCGTGGGCGCGCAGGTCGTCGGGCCGGCCACGACGCAGAAAACCAGCGCGGCCTCGAAACCGTCTGCCACCATCACGCAGCAGATCGAGAAGGAAGGCGTGCGGATCGATTTTTCACTCGTCGCGACGCCCGCCGCCGACGACACCAAGCCCCCGGCGCTAGTCGCCGGTGCGGATGCGCTCGCCACCTTCCGCGTGACGGACGCGCGCACGGGGCAGCCCATCTCGAACCTTCACCCGAACGCCTGGTTCAGCACGCGCCTCGCCTCGGCCGAACCGACGACCGACGCTCAGTGTAAAGATAAAATCCGCACTTTCATGGGCGGCCTGCTGAGCGCGCGCGCCGACATCGACCTCAACAGCTACCTGCTGCTGACGCTCAACCACGACCGCACGCTCACCTTCACCAATCCGCAGATCGCCTTTAGCAAAACGAAACTGGAAAACATCATCGAATTGCCGGGCACGGGCGCGGATTTCGTCTTGAGCAAAAATAAGGAACTGCTCTACATCACCGTGCCGGAGCAGTCGGCGGTCGTCGTCGTCAACACGATCACGCGAAAGATCGTCGAGACGATACAGATCGAGGGCAAGCACAAGCCGATGCGCATCGCGCTCCAACCCGACGGCACGCGCGTCTGGGTCGGCCTCGACAACTCGCCCCTCGTCGCCGTCATCGACACGGCGACCAACAAACTCGCGGGCACGGTCGGCGTCGGCGCGGGGCTGCACAACATCACTTTCACGGCTGACGGTTCGTTCGCCTACGTGACCAACAGCACGGCCGACACCATCACCGCTATTAACACCCGGACGCTCGCCAAAGTGGCCGACCTGCCCACGGGCAAAACCCCCGTCCCGGCGGCCTACAGCACGTCGAGCCGTCTCGTCTACGTGGCCGCGCTGAACGGCGGCGGCGTGACGGCCATTGACCCGACGACGCAGAAGGTGGTGGCGACCATTCCGCTCGCGCGCGGCATCGTCGCGCTCGCCTTCGAGCCGCGCGGCCGCTACGGCTTCGCCGTCAACCAGATCGACAGCAACGTCACGGTGTTCGACGCCGCGACCAACCGCATCGTCGGCGGAACGAGCGTCGTTAAGAGTCCCGATCAGGTGGTCTTCACGAATCGCTACGCCTACGTGCGCGGCACGGCCTCGGAGAAGTTTTCGCTGATCGAACTCGATAAGCTCGGCAAGGAGCAGAAGGTGGCGGCGGTGGACATACAGGCGGGGCAGCGCGCGCCGAGCACGATGCCGGAAGACCTCGGAGTCGCCAGCATGATCGTGCCGACGCCGGAAGGCAACTCCGTCATGATCGCGCATGCGCCCGACCAGATGATCTACTTCTACGTCGAAGGCATGATGGCCCC
>DASVPS010000059.1:0-8514 GCA_036389555.1 Pyrinomonadaceae bacterium | reverse complement strand
GCTTCGCGTGCGCCCGCCGTCAAGAGAGAAAAACTGCCGGGGGCGTGTGTTCATTCCCTGCCCGCGCGTTTCAGCTTTTCACGCTCACGCGCCGCCTCACATGGCGATGTTTTTCAGGTGATAGCGTTCGGTGTCGTAGTGGCGCTCGACGTCCACCGTGTTGATTTTGCCGAGTACGGACGTAATCTCGACGAGCGAGAGTTCGCACGCGGGGGCGATGCCGCGCGCAGAGACCATCATGCCGAGGTCGCCCGCGGCCAAAGCGTCTGCGGCGCGCGCGCCGAACATCATGCCCATCATGCGATCAATGGGCGAGGGCGCGCCGCCGCGCTGCGGATGGCCGAGCATGGCCGAACGCGCGTCGTAGGGCGTCTCGGCCATGATGCGCCGCGCGAGCACTTCGCCGATGCCGCCTAGACGCGCGTGGCCGAACGGGTCGTGGCGGTCGTCAACCGTGACGAGTTCGCCGTCCTCCGCATATGCGCCTTCGGCGACGACGATGACGGAGTAGCGCGGCTGCGTGCGGTCGCGGCGCGGAGCCGCCGTGTCGCCGAGCCGCTCTTCGAGGTGTCTGTAAATCTTCTCATAGCGAAAAGGGTGTTCGGGGATCAGGATCAAATCCGCGCCGCCCGCCACGCCCGCCCAGAGCGCGAGATGCCCGGCATGGCGTCCCATCACCTCGATCACCTGCACCCACCCGTGCGAACCGGCGGGCGTGCGCGAACGCTCGATCACTTCCGTCACGTTCCTGAGCGCCGTGTCGAAGCCGAGCGTGTAATCCGTCCCGGCCAAATCCTTGTCAATCGTCTTGGGGATGCCGACGACGCGCACGCCGCGCTCATGGAGCCGTGCGGCGACGCCGAGCGTGTCCTCGCCGCCGCAGGCGACCACGGCGTCGAGTCCGAGCCGCGCGATGTTCTCTTCAACTTCCGCGGAGCGGTCGACGCGCTCGCCCGTGCCCGTCGAAGTCTTGAAGGGATTGGTGCGCGATGAGCCGAGGTTCGTGCCGCCGTCCCTGTCCCAGCGCCGCACGGCGTTGCGGTCGAGCGCGAGCACGTCGGGAGCGGGGTTGAGCAAACTGCGCCAGCCGTCGTAGAGGCCAAAGACTTTGATGCCGTGCTCGGCGGCGCGATAGACCAGCCCCTTGATCGCTGGGTTGAGACCGGGCGCGTCGCCCCCGCCCGTCAACACGCCGATAGTTTTTACTGCGTCCATTAAATGAAATTCTGCTCCCTGTAAAAAAAAGAATGATCGCGATCAGAAAATACGCGCACGCGCATCAAGATTCCGTCGCGCTCTGAGCGCCCGCTTCCGCGCGCGGGACGGTCAGCCAGATCGCCGAGAGCGGCGGCAGATCGAGAGACGCCGAATAGGGACGCAGGTGCAGCGGCACGGCCTCCGCTTCGATTGAATCGAGCGCGACGGAACCGCTCCCGTCGTAGACGACGGCGTCCGTGTTCAAAATCACGCGGTAGCTTCCCGCGCGCGGCAGTGCGAGGCGATAGCCTGCGCGTGCAGCGTTCGAGAAATTGCAGACGCAGACGATTTGCCGTTTCCCGACCGGCGCGCTGCGGATGAAGGCGACGACATTCTCGGCCGCGCTGTTGGCGTCAATCCACTCGAAGCCCGCCGGTTCAATGTCGGCCTCCCAGAGCGCGGGTTCTTCCATGTACAGACGGTTGAGATCGCCGATGAGCGTCTGCACGCCTCTGTGCGCCGCTTCGTCGAGCAAGTGCCAGTCGAGGCTCTGGTCGTTGTTCCACTCGCGCCACTGCCCGAGTTCGCCGCCCATGAAGAGGAGTTTCTTGCCGGGGTGCGCCCACATGTAGCCGTAGAGCGCGCGTAGGTTCGCGAACTTCTCGGCGCGGTTGCCCTGCATCTTCGTCAGCATCGAACCCTTGAGATGTACGACTTCGTCGTGCGAGAAGGGGAGGATGAAGTTTTCGCTCCATGCATAGATGAAACCGAACGTCAGGTTGTTGTGATGAAAGCGTCGGTAGAGCGCATCCTTGCCGAAGTATTGCAGCGTGTCGTGCATCCAGCCCATGTTCCACTTGAAGTCGAAACCGAGTCCGCCCTCGGAGACGGGGTGGCTGACCTTCGGCCAGGACGTAGACTCTTCCGCGATCATCAACACGCCGGGGTGCTCGCGGTGGACGGTCTCGTTCAACTCGCGCAGAAAATCAATGGCTTCCAGATTTTCGCGCCCGCCATACTTGTTCGGCAGCCAGCGGCCGTCGTCGCGGCTGTAGTCTAGGTAGAGCATGGAGGCCACGGCGTCAACGCGCAGGCCGTCGATGTGACACTCCTTGATCCAGAAGAGAGCGTTGGCGATCAGGAAGTTGCGCACCTCGTTGCGCCCGTAGTTGAAGATGTAAGTGCCCCAATCGGGATGTTCGCCCTTGCGCGGGTCGAGGTGCTCGTAGAGCGCGCTGCCGTCGAAGCGGCCGAGAGCGAAAGCGTCTTTGGGGAAGTGTGCGGGAACCCAGTCCATGATGACGCCGAGGCCGCGCCCGTGCAGGTAATCGACGAGATAACGAAAATCATCGGGCGTGCCGAAGCGCGCGGTGGCCGCATAGTAGTTTGCCACCTGATAGCCCCACGAGCCGCCGTAAGGATGACCCTTGAGCGGTAGAAACTCGACGTGTGTGAAATTCATCTCCTGCAAATAATCTGCGAGCGCGGGCGCGGTCTCGCGATAGGTGAGCGGCCGGTTGCCTTCCTCGCGCACGCGCCGCCACGAGCCGAGATGCATTTCGTAAATCGAGAGCGGACGGCGCAGGTGATCCGTCGTCGCACGCCGCTCGATCCATTCATGATCCGTGAATTGATAGTTCGGCTCGAAGACGATGGAGGAGGTGGCGGGCGGCACTTCGGTTTGCAGCGCGTAGGGGTCGGTCTTGAGAAAGGCCGGGCGGCCGCGGTGGTGCATCTCGTATTTATAGAGCGCGCCGGCCGAGAGGTCGGGGATGAACAACTCCCAGATGCCTGAGACGCCGAGCCTTCGCATTTGATGTAGCCGCCCGTCCCAGTTGTTGAAGTTGCCGACGACGCTCACGCCCTCTGCGTTCGGTGCCCAGACGGCGAACGAGACGCCGCGCACATCGCCCAGACGGCGCACGTGCGCGCCCAGTTTTTCGTAGAGTTTCCAGTGTCGCCCTTCGGCGAAAAGGTGCTCGTCGAAATTGCCGAGCGTGGGCAGAAATTGGTATGAGTCGCGCTGCGTGAAGACGTTCCCATCCGGGTAACGTACGCGCAGGCGATAGGGGAAGGTCTGCGTTTTGTCTGCGACTAAAATCTCGAAGAGTCCCGCCGGGTGCGTCCGCGCGAGCGGCCGCGGCGGTTCGTCGCCGACGAGCAATTCGACGGCCGCGGCCTCCGGGCGATAGGCGCGCACGATGATGCCGCGCGGCGTCGGGTGCGCTCCGAGGACGGAGTGCGGGTCGTGATGAACGTAAGCGAACAGTCGCGCTAACTCCTCTGCCGCAACTGTCGGATGGTTAATCTCAGGCATCATGTTTCGGAGCGGGCGACTCGGCCAAACTCGAAGGCGGCGACCTTGCGAGGGATAGGTACAAGGGAACAGCTCGCATCTTTCGTAAACTGCGCGCGGCGAACTTGCTCACCGTCCACGCCGGTATTCTTCTTAACTTACGACAACACGGATTCCGCGAACGGTTCCAGGGTCGCGTCCGGCGGCGGCATAACTTCGCGCGCGAGGCTCGGAGCGAGACCGAGTTTCACAGCCAACTCTCCCACGCCCGCGCCGCGTGCGCGCCCGTCTCGCACGGCCTCGTAGACGATCTCCTGTGCGCGTTCCAGATTCGCGTGCAGGTTCAGTTGCCCTGCGAGGTCTATCAGGGCGAGCGCGGCCTCATAAGTTTCCGGGTCGGGGTCGCCCACGGCCGCGCGCACCGTCGCCACGATCAACTTTTCGAACTTGCCGCGCATGCTCGTGCGGTCGAGCCGGTAGCCGGGTCGCGCCACCTCGCCCGCGATCTTCAACGCCTCGCGGAAAGCCGCGCGGTCGTTCTGCTGCTCGAACTTTTGCATCTCGCGTTCCAGCCTGCGCGTGATGGTGAATTCGGCGGCGGCGCGCAGTTCCTCCGGCAGGTGGAAACCGGCCTGTTGCAGCATCTCTATGTTGCGCCGGTTCTCCTCGTAGAGGTATTCATACTGCTCCGAGAAACGCCCGACCATCCGGCCGAACATGATCTCGTAAATGCGCTGGCGGCCTTCGGGCAGGAGATGTTCGAGGCCGAATTCCGACGGGCCGAACTTCTCCTGCATCAGGCGCAGCAGCGTGGGAACCGAGCCGGTGCGAAATTGCGACCAGAGATCGTCCGTCGCCGCCTGAAACACTTCATCGCCCGGATACTCTTTCAACACGCAGTAAAAATCCACGTCGCCGACGTGCATCGCCGCCACGGCGAAATCCAGCCGCTTGCCCGTCGCAAAAGTTTTCAACACGATGCGCCCCGTGGCGAGCGCGAGCCGCCCGTGCTGCTCCTGCCGGAAATCCGTGAGCGTGAAAGCGTGTCCAGCGATCTCGCCGTCCTGCTCGCTCTTGTCCACGAGGCTTGAGATGGCGAGGCTGGCCGCGATGCGCGGCGGCGCGATCCGCACACGCTCGACCAACTCGCGAAAGATGTCCGCACCGTTGCCGTGCTTCAGCAAGTTGCTCTGCGCTTCGGCCAGACGCTCGAGGAACGCGGCGCGTGGGCTTGGCAAACACAACTCTTCCATGAAATCCATCGCCCGCGCGGCGTACTTTAACACCTGCACGGTCTCGATGCCGGAGATGTCGTTGAAGAACCAGCCGCAACTCGTGAACATCAGAAGCGAACTGCGCTGTAGTTCGAGCAAGGTGAGCGCGCGCCGCTCGTCGGCTTCACTCAAACGACCGCCCGCCTGTCGCGTCAAAAACTCGGCGCGGTCGCGTTTCGCCCCGACCAGCAATTCGACGTAATCGTCGCGCGCGCGCCACGGGTCTCGAAACAGTTCGCCGCCCTGTTCCGCATAGGCGCGCGCGGCCTCGTCTCGGACGTAGTTCAAGGCGTCGCGCAGGGGCGCGCGCCACTTTTGGTTCCAGCCTTCGGGCGCGCTCGCGTGGCAACTGCAATCGCGCGTCCAGCGGCCGACGCCGTGCGCACAACTCCACGCCGTTCCCTCCCCCTCCGCGCCGGCCTTGATCTCGACTTCCCACTGCGGCTCGTTCTCTGCGAGAAACTCCCCGTAGTTCATCACGCGCAGGCCGCGCGCCGCCGCCTCCACTTCAAGCCCGTAGGCCAGACAACGGTCGCCGAATTTGAAATGATGACCGTAAGATTCGCCGTCGGTGGCGACGTGGACGATGCGGCCGCCCTCGCCGCTGTTGCTGCTGCTCGCGCCCTCGTGCGCCCTGCGCTCGAAGCGTTCGAGGAGCGTGTGCGAAGAGGCGAGCGCGCCGTCGAAGGCGATGGCTTTGGCGAGACCGCCGTCGTAGAAAAAGATCGCGAGCGAGCGCCCGGAGCCGTCCCGGTGCAGGTAGCGATAAGGGACGGTCGTGTCGAGTTGGCCGTCAATGACGGAGAGCCATGTTTCGCTCCCCAGGGGGCGCACGCGCTCGGCCTGAAACGGCGAGAGGATGACGTACTTCAAGCCCTCGTCAATGAGCGCGCCGAGCGTGGCATCGTCGCAGGCCGTCTCAGGCAGCCAGAGTGATTCGGGTTCGCGCGCGAAGCGGTGGCGAAAGTCTGCCAGCCCCCAGCGAATCTCCGTGAGCCGGTCGCGCTCGTTGCAGAGCGGCAGGATCGAATGGTGATACCCCTGCGCAATGGCGTTGCCGTGACCGCCGCGCGCGCCGCGGCTCATGCGGTCGGCTTCGATGATGCGCGCGTAGGTGGTCGGGTGGCGGCGTTCGAGCCACGCGAGGAGGGTCGGGCCGAAGTTGAAATTGATCAGCGAGTAGTTGTTGACGATGCGCTCGACGCGCCCGTAATTGTCCACGATGCGGGCGAAGGCGTTCGGGCGATAGCATTCGCTCGTGATGCGTTCGTTCCAGTTGGGGAAAGGATGCGCGCTCGGCTGGTGCTCGATGTGGTCAGTCCAGGGATTCTCGCGCGGTGGTTGATAGAAGTGTCCGTGAATGACAAGCGCCGTCGTTCCTGAGTTCGCCATCGAGTCTCGCCCCCGAAATGTGCGCCGCCGCCCACTGCAAAAGTGTCCGCCCCTCGCACGCTGTTTTTGATTGGTTTCCCTTGGCGCTCAGTGTAGCAATCATCCACGCGCAGGGGGAAGCCGGGAGGCGCGAAAAACTCTTGTAGAGCCGCGGGCGGTTGTAGTAAGTTGGCCGCAACTTAAACGTCAAAGCTTGTGTGCGTGAGAGAAGTCGGCGGGAGCCGTATGCGCGCACGCGACCTTGCCGGGCGGCAGGCGCGAACGGCGCGTGGGATAACTTTATTCGATCAAAGGAGGGTTTCGTGATGGCGACCAGAGAAAGACGTGCGGACGACGGCGGGCACGACGAACAGCAGCAGCAGCAGCAGCGGCGGGCGCGGCGCGTCAACAAAAAGGATCAAATCCTCGCGCTCTTCACCTCCGGCATCGGTGAAGTCGAAGACCTCGCCATGATCACCGGCTCGCGCCCCTCTTACGTCGGTTCGATCCTACAGGAAGCCGGACTCAAGCCCGGCTACTTCGACCTCTACACCTCTACCTCGCACGCGATGAACGTCTATTCGAAATTCTTCGCAGGCAAGCTCGGCTTCAAAGACGAGGAGACGGCGCGCGCGAGCCTTGAGTTGATCGACCGCCTCTATCGCCAGTTCGAGTTTGCGGGCGACCGCGCCGGTCAACATCATGCGCTGACGATGGGCTTGACCATGTACAACCGCGCGCGCTGGACGGGCAAGTCCGCCGAGGCCGCCATCTTCCGCGAATGGCTCCTCGCGTGCCTGCAAGAAGTTGAAGAGGGCGACGCTGAGGCCACTGAGGACTTTGACGAGGAGAGCGACGCGCTCCCCTCCCTCGATTAAGTTGCAGACACGCGCACACGAACGCCGGGAGCACTCGCATGATCGTCGAAGGCTTTGACAACGCATGGCACATCCTGCGCCACTGGGCAGAGAGCGGCTACGAATATTTCGCGCTCGACACCACGACGGGGCGCGTCCCCCAGCCTCGCCCGCTCGACCACTCCGAACTGGCCGCCGCCGGTCTGCTCGGACTCGACTACTTACCCATCCCGCCCCTCGCCCCACGCGAAGGCCACGGCGACAACCCAGACCCCGAACGCCCGCTCACCATCGCCGAAATCGCCCTCGCCACCGCCATCGCCGAAGGCTGGGAACCTGAGCCGGGCGAAGGCACATAACTTAAGAGTTAGTAAGCCCGCTTATTCCCGCAAGAATCCTACTTGGTCGTTCCCTTCGCAGCCGCCGGGGAAGCCTTCTCGCGAAACACTCTGAGCACTTCGCGCTTGTCGTCTGCGCTGAGGGCGTCGAGGCCGCCCGTGACCTTGTACTTTTGATCGATCCACTTGCGCACCTTCGCCGCGTCGTAACCGAGCGCGCCCGCGCTTTGCAGAATTTCCGCGTCGAGGTTCACGCCCTTTTCCGTGGGAGCGGCGGCGGCGGCGGGAGTTGCCGTCGGAGTCGAAGTCGGAGTTGAAGTCACCGCCGGGGCCGCATTCGATCCGCGCGCCGCCTTGTCAGTCGTCATCCGCGAAGTCTTTTCGAGTTCCTCGCGGCTCGCGATGCCGCGCTTCACCTCGAAGCCGAGCAACGCCAGAGCGCGCCCGACCGCGCCGGTCTCACAGTTTTCAACGAAGGAGTTTTTATTAATATAGGAATCTCCCCTTACTTCGCTGGCATGCCCTGTCGCGGAAGGCTGTGTGTCAGTGGGCTCTCGATAAACCATAGCCTGCATGAGGACGAATCCAGTTTCGTGATTAAGTTCTACGACGTTTGTAATAATTCGTCCATTAGGATATTTCTCATAGAATTTCTCAACTCGCTCGCTGACAGTAATATACTCATCAGGATTAAATCTGGCATTTTGTCTTGGGACATTACTAGACATACTCTATATCATCCTTCCTATAGTATTTACCGGTAAGGACATTGCAAATGGTTTGAATAGAAACTCCATATTGTTTGGCAAGCTTAGTCTTTTGACCCCACCTGCCGCTGTAGTGGGCTCGGATTTGAGCCGCTTGTGCCATCGTCAAAGTCGCATTATGATGATTTTCGCCTGTCCCCACAAAGTGACTTTTGCGTTCAGTGAATAAACGGCCTCTGTACTGCTCCGTCTTCCATTCTTTCCCTGTGACAATATGACTAATACGTGAACGCGATACTTTGTATTTATCTGCAAGTTTTTGCTGCGACACGTTGCTATGAATATACTCTTCGCGGATGGCAGCGACTACTTCATTCGTGAGCTTTGAGAGCCAGTGCTTTGTGCCGTAAACATGCCTTTGCTTAGCGACCTTATCTGCCACATTGTCTGCGTGCGTGCCAAGAAAGAGATGAT
>DASVPS010000058.1:0-30662 GCA_036389555.1 Pyrinomonadaceae bacterium | reverse complement strand
TTACTCCCCTCAGTCACATCAGTCACATGCAAGGAGAAATAATGGAACGTAAAGTAGCATCTGATTATCCACAGGAATTGTTAGACCTGTTTCACGAATACCAGCACGGCGACATCGACCGGCGCACTTTCCTAGACCGCGCCGTCAAGTTTGCTGTCGGCGGCCTGACCCTCGCGGCAATCTTCGAGAGCCTGACACCCAACTACGCCTGGGCGCAGCAGGTGCCGCCCGATGACAAACGCATCAAGGTGGGCTACGAAGTCGTGCAATCCCCGGCCGGGAACGGCTCGATCAAGGGGTATCTGGCTCGCCCGGCACAGGGGAAAAAGCTGCCGGTCGTGCTCGTCATTCACGAGAACCGCGGACTCAACCCTTATATCGAAGACGTCGCGCGTCGCCTCGCGCTCGCCAAGTTCATCGCCTTTGCGCCCGACGGATTGACCTCGGTCGGCGGCTATCCGGGCAGCGATGAAAAGGGCGCCGTCGCCTTCCGAGAGGTGGACGGAAAGAAGATGACGGAGGATTTCGTCGCGGCGGCCAGGTGGCTCAAAGCGCGTCCCGATTCCAATGGCAAACTGGGCGCGGTGGGTTTTTGCTTCGGCGGCGGGATGGTGAATCAATTGGCCGTGCGGCTGGGCGCCACTCTGAATGCCGGAGTCGCGTTCTACGGCCGTCAGGCGGGCGCGGATGATGTCCCCAAAATTTCCGCGCCGCTGTTGTTTCATTACGCGGGCAACGACCAGCGGGTCAACGAGGGCATTGCGGCTTACGAGGCGGCGCTCAAGGCCAACAAGAAGGTGTACACGTCGCACATGTACGAGGGCAAACAGCACGGCTTCCACAACGACACGACGCCGCGTTATGACGAGACGGCCGCCAAACTGGCTTGGACGCGCACTCTCGAATGGTTCAACAAACACCTGCGGTAACTCCTGTTGACGCCGAAGGCCATCAAGACAAAGGCGCGAGTGCTGCCCGTCAATGATTTTCTACGCCGGGTCGCCTTCTTCGTCGAACGGGTTAATGGAGAGATGATATGAACAAGACGTTTGTAAAACCCGGCTTGATGCTCGTGATCTGCCTGCTGTTAGCCTTCGCTGCGCTCGTGAGCGCACGGGCGAGAAGGCCGCGCGCGCCCGCGGTCGAGCAGTTTGAGACCCGTTGCGGGTGGTTCAGTAATCCGACACCCGCCAACGCCTCTCTGCATGATCGTGCCGGCGAGTGGATCATCGGGGTGCAGGGCGGGTATCAAGCCGAAGGCGATTGGCCGTCCTTCAAATCCGGGCAATGGGTGGAGACGAACGGGCACTACGGCCATGGATGCGCGTGCCTACGGCTGCGGGTGAATCGTGAGACCCATAAGGTGATAGAGATCGAAAGTGCCCGCGCTCGCCCGTTGGCAGCATGCCGTCGAGACCGCTCATTGAGGAAATGGGGATTTAAGTAAGAATTATGATAAAGCCGCTCCTCACTAGCGGCATGCACGCGACCCTCATCAACATGGATGTCATTCACAAGATTGGATAAGGGTTCATTGGCAATGAAACACTTCCGTTTGATTCTCAGCACCCTGATAACCGTCGCGGCCATCTCAATTGCCTGTTCGACGTTGAACAATCAGGGGGCGTCCGTGGTTGCGCCGGGAGGCTCTGCCGCTCTCCCGCAACAACCAACCACTTTGGAGATCACTTACATCGCCAACGAAGGTGTGCTCATTTCAACAGGCAGTCAGCAAGTCTTAATCGATGGGTTGCATCGCGAATATCAACGCGGATATGCGTTTTTGCCCGCGCCGCAGCGCGACTTGATCGAGACCGCGAAAGCGCCCTTCGACAACATTGATCTGCTCCTGGTGTCGCACCTGCATCTGGATCATTTCCACCCCGAATCGGTCGGGCTGCATTTGCAGCACAATCCGGGGGCGGCGCTCGTCTCCTCTCAGCAAGTGATCGATGAGGTGGAGAAGAAATTTAAAGGATATGAAGCGATCAAAGCGCGTGTGACGGGCGCGACCCCGCCTTTGAAAGCGAGGATGGCACTGAAGCCTGCCGGGGTTGATCTGGAAGTTCTGGGGCTGGGGCACGGTACCGAGCGGCACGCATCCATTCAAAATCTTGGGCACGTCATCAAACTCGGCGGCAAGAAACTACTGCATGTCGGCGATGCGGATACGTCGGCGGAGATTTTCGAGAAGTTCAATCTGGACGAAGAAGGCATTGACATTGCTTTCCTCCCTTACTGGTTCTTGCTTGGCGAGGCCGGGCAGACGGTCATCAGGGAACACATCAAACCAAAGCATATCATCGCCGTCCACATCTCCCCCTCCGAGTCTGAGAAAGTGGCCGGACAGATCAAGCAGGTTTTCCCAAACGCCGTCGCCTTCACCACCATGCTGGAAAAGAGACGTTACTAAACACAGTGCATAGTGATCAGCGTAAGTATTTATATGTTGAAGTTTCAAGCACAGAATCCAGACTTCGAGAGCCGAGTCCGTGAGAGCTTCGCTCGCCAGCAGTTGATGCATACGCTCGGGGCTGCGTTGACGCTCATAGAGCCCGGCGTGGTCGAGATCGAACTGCCTTACCGAGCCGAGCTCACGCAACAGCATGGTTTCCTTCACGCGGGCGTAGTTACCTCGGTGCTCGACAGTGCCTGCGGGTACGCCGCTTTCAGCCTCATGCCGTCGGACGCGGCGGTCTTGAGCGTCGAGTTCAAAGTCAACCTGCTGGCTCCTGCGCGCGGCGAGCGTCTGATGGCGCGGGCAGAGGTAAAGCGCGCGGGGCGCACAGTAACGGTGTGTACGGCCGATGCTTACGCGGTCGAGGGTGAACAGAGCAAGGTCGTGGCGACAATGCTCGGAACCATGATGTGCGTCCGTGGGCGTGAAGACCTCGTCGGTTGAATGCCCTTTGTGCGCCTCACACAAGCGCACATCTCCCGAACCCCATCGGACTTAACTCTGCCTGAGATGTATCGCTGAAGTTATCTGCATACTTATGAGTGCGCGCAAGAATAAAACTACTGAGAGCGAAAGGGACGGCTTCCTCTACGATCCGCATGAGGCGGTTCGATACCTCTCAACGGTTGATGCAACTCTGGGCAGGCTGATGAAGCGTGCGGCTCCATTCAACATGCAACTCCGCCCGATGCACAATCCTTTTGAAACCCTGGCGCGAAATATTATCTACCAGCAGCTTCACGGTAACGCTGCGGCGGCGATCCACGGGCGCGTCTTAGCTCTCTTCGGTCAGGATAAACTGCGCCCGCAGGACATTCTTAACGCTTCCGAGGAAAGTTTGCGCGCCGCCGGACTTTCAGGCGCAAAGCTGGCCGCGTTGCAAGACCTTGCCGCTAAAACTCTGGATCGCACCGTGCCCACACTGGCAAGGCTGCGGAGGATGAATGACGAAGAGATCATAGAGCATCTCACACAGGTGCGCGGCATCGGGCGCTGGACGGTGGAGATGCTTCTGATATTTAGTCTAGGCCGACCGGACGTATTGCCCGTGGGCGACTTCGCCGTGCGGAAAGGCTTCCAACTAACTTACGAGCTTGAGGAGATGCCGAAGCCGAAGGCGCTCACGGAGTACGGCGAACGCTGGCGTCCCTTTCGCTCCGTGGCGAGCTGGTACATGTGGCAGGCCGTCGCACTCCACAGGCAGAAGTGAGTTTTTATTTGCGGGACGGGATAGTGTTCTCTTTTGTAGAACCAACCATGACAGGCTCTATCTGCGGGGCACGGGCATCAGGACATTCCCGTCGCCGGGAACACTATTTTATCTTCTGACACGCTAACGTCGCTCCTCCCGGCGCAGGCGTGCATCGAGCGCGAAAGTGCCGAAGGGGATCAAAGACGCCACCAGCGCGACGAATGCCAGTGTGAAAGACAAGCGTCGCCTGACGGTCACTTCGGCGACGGCGAACAGGTAGAGCACAAACAATACGCCGTGAATCCACCCGGCCGTTTTGACGGCCGCAGGGATACCGGCGAAATACTTCAAAGGCATCGCCACTCCGAGCAGCAGCAGGAACGAAATGCCCTCTATGAAAGCGATGAGGCGCAGGCGACCGATGGGGGTTCTCAGCAAGTCTCAACTCCGGCAGGTAAACGCCAGGTGCAAATCACAGTATCAAAGACTGGAACGAGTTTTACTAAACTCGGCATTGTCCAGCCACACAATTCGAGACACCTGCCGGCTGAGTTGATGCGTCGGCGCGCATTCTCAAACAGCGACTCAGTTCGCGCTCGATAAGGATCAAAGCGCGGGTCGCTTCAGGATGTCGGCCAAAGCTTGCAGTCGGGCTGAGTCTGCCGCGCTCTTCGTCAGGCCAGCGCTCTTTTCCAAAGACGGCGCGAGGCTTTTGAGTTCACCGAGCTCTCTTCGATTCAATCGTGCGCTCTCTGCTTTCTGGATCGCCTGCCGCAGGGCTGCGATTCGGTCAGAAGGCAGAGCTTGCGAACGCTCCAACTGATCGACGTACGCCTTCGCTACGACTAACCGCCGAGGCCACTCAATTTTCTCCTGGTTCTGCACATTCAATTCGGCGACCCGCACCGCTTTCGCGGCGTCGATCTCGTTCTGCGTCAGGTGCTGCGTCGGCACGAGTTCAAAGATGTCGAGGCCGCGCGCGATCTCGGATGCGTATATGTGACCGTTGTACCAGTAAGCAGACCAGGCTCCGCCGAGCACAAGCATCTTTGGATCAATCGGCCCCCGATCAAAATAAGCAATCTCAACCGGACGGTCGGGGTCTGTGAAGTCCATGAGGGAGATGCCGCCCTGATACCAGGCTTGTATCTTGATGTCGCGGCCGGGAACCGGAAGGAGCGAACCGTTGTGCGCGACACAGTTTTCGCTGTCGCCCTGTGCAGCCGGCAACTTGTAGTAGCTCGCGAAGCTCAGCTTGTTCCCCGTCAAGCGGAAAATTGCGTTGGCGCCCCAGACGTTCGGATCGTTGGCGCGGCAGCGCGCACTCAGTCCGCCGCCCCACTCATCTGTAAACACGACTTTTTTTCCATCATTCGAAAAGGAGGCCGAGTGCCAGTACGCATAGTTCGGATCGTTTACGGCGTCTACGCGCTTTGGATTGACCGGGTCTTTGATGTCCAGCAGAATTCCATTTCCCGAGCAGGCACCTGCCGCAAGCCCGATTGCCGAATACACGGTTATATCGTGACACTGGTCGGTGTCGACAGGCTTTCCTTTATTGTCATGCGATCCGCCGCTGCTAAGAGCGTTTATCTTGCCGGTGTTCGGGTCTCGGAAAATTCTAGGACTAGACACCACCTGAGCATTTTGCGGCGTCGCCAACGGCACCTTAATCACGTCAATGCGAAAGAGCGCAGTATTTGGATCCTTGTCCGGTTTCTCGCCCGAACACCCGGCCAGCTCTTCGCTTTGACGGACGAAAGAGGTTCCCGAGACGTAGATGTAGACGTTGTTCTTATCTTTCGGATCGACCACGAGGGTGTGCGTGTGCGAGCCGCGGCAGGTTTGCACCGCTGCCACCTGCTTCGGATTCCTGATGTCGGTGATATCGAAAATCCTTACTCCGCGGAAACGATCTTTTTGCGCTGCCGGCAGAGTCTGCTTGTTCTCTTGTCCCGGAGCGGGCGGAGGCTCGGGCGCAAAACCCTGTGGACTGCAATCCAGTCGGCCGTTCGGCATCTCCACCGACATAAAGAGCAGGTTCTTGTAAACCGATACGTCGCCCTGCCCGCCCGGACACACCATCGAAGTCAGCAATCTGGTTTTCGCCGGATCGGAGATGTCATAGATGCTGACGCCGTAAAAGTTTCCCTGAAACAGGTGGTTGCCCTGGAACGCAAGGTCTGAGTTGGCAAAAGCGAGTTGAGCCAGAACCAGTTGGATAGGCTTTGGCATCTTCGAGGAGTCGCCGACGCCGAGGAGACCCAGCGTCTTCTGCACCTTCGGGTTATCAGGATCATCGGAGCCGAGTTGAAATGCGTCCGGTTTTTTGACCAGCATGACGTGCTTCATGCCCAACGCTGCTTCACCCGCGTCATAAATTCCCGGCGACAGTTTGGCGCGCGGGTCGCCTGTATCCGAACCAGTCATCCCCGCCGGTAGCGGCGGAGCCGATTCAGGGGCAAACGGATTCCCACCGCCCTGGTCGGCGGGTTTGGATTCCGGCGTCTTCACGGGTTCGGGAGACGGCGACGGCGAGGTCGTTTGTGCCAGCGTCCCGGCTGCAAAACACGAGCACAAAACAAGGGAAGCTATTAGTAAACGGAAAGCGATATTATGTACCCGACTCATCGTTTCTCCTCTAGAGGTTTTTCACCCAGCATGGTTTGCATAATCCTGATCTCAGCGCGTTGGCCGCTGTCGACATCCGTCGCGAAGTTGAACAGCTCAGCATCCTGCCCCGCGCCCGCAGTATCGAACAAATCCTTTACCATAATCAACGCACCGTCGTGGTGCTGGATCATTCCCTTCAAAAACAGACGGTCGAACTCCGCGCCCTTTGCTTTTCTTAAAGCATCCATCTGCTTCGGGGTAAGCATCCCGGGCATGAGCATGTGATGGCTCGACATGTCGTGACCGGGCATGTCCATGCCTGGCATTTCATGCTTCGGCGAAATTGGCTCTCCCCTAGCTTCGAGCCACCGCTTCATAAACTCTATTTCGTCTGCCTGTGTGTGGCTGATGCGCGCTCCGAGCGACCGTATATCCTTGTTCTCCGTATGCGATTCGATGAGCGCCGTCATCTCAACCGCCTGGGCGTGGTGCATGATCATCCCCTGCATGAACTCCACATCCTTCGGCGAACGGGGCGGCAGTGTCGCCCTCGTCGTCGTCGGTAGTGTTCGGCTTGGCTGACCCGGCGCACCGGGCTGCACCACAACCGGCGGCGGCGCCTTTGAATCAGCCTGCTGTGCGCAGACCGGCAATGCTAAGAAACATGTGAGAGCACCGGCAGCCATCAGCACGCTCCGCAGCGCTGCCACACTGCTGACTGACCGCAGCTTAAACCCTGCCATGAAAGTAAACGACTGCATCGGCGTTGATTGATCGAGCATGGAGCGGTGATTTTACCACAAATAAGACAGGCGCTAACTCCATCAGAGGAGCGTCTGCAAACGTAGATTGCTCGTAGAGTCGGGTGCGTTGCCAAATAAAAAAAACGAATAAAAATCCGAACTTTTGGATTAGTGATTTCACACGCTATTACCCCACTGTCGCTTCGGTTGCGTCGTATCTTTTTCGCCACGCTTGAATTAGAATCGCGCTTGCCCGCAAGCTCTCATCAGGACGGTTCGCATGCTAAACAAAACTTTTCGCTCCCTCAGGACAAACTCGCAAAGGCGGGTGTTGAAGTTAAGGAACACAAACGGTGCTCTATGGATCGCGCCGCTGGTCGCGATGCTCGCGATGACAGCTTCGACAGGTGCGTTCGCCGAAGACTGGCCGCAGTTTCGCGGACTGAACGGGAGCGGCGTTTCCGTCTCGACCGGGCTGCCGGAAGTGTTCGGCCCTGAGAAGAATGTGGTTTGGAAGACGCCGCTGCCGCCCGGCCATTCTTCGCCGGTGCTGACGCGAGATCGCGTGTTCATCACTGCGTACGCAAAGGAAAAAGCCGTCGGCAGTCAGCAATCGGCGGGTGGCGCTAAGGGGAACGCCGGCGAGAAGAATCATAAGCTCCTGGTTATCTGTCTTGACCGTCAGACAGGAAAGCTGCTGTGGCAGCGAGAAGTCGCGCGGTCGCGCGAGGGGCGTTTGCAGAATGTCAATGATCCTGCCTCGCCGAGTCCCGTTACGGACGGCACGAATGTCTACGTCTTTTTCCAGGAGTTCGGGTTGGTTTCTTACGACCGCGCAGGCCGCGAGCGTTGGCGGCTCCCGCTCGGGCCGTTCAATATGTTCTACGGATTCGGGGCGTCTCCCATTCTCGTCGATGACAAAGTGATCCTGCCCGTCGATCAGGACAGTCCCGGTTCATATCTGATCGCGGTCGATAAAACGAGCGGGCGCATGCGTTGGAAGGTTGACCGCCCCGCAGTCATCTCGGGCTACTCGACGCCGATTATTTTCCAACCGAAGCAGGGGCCGAAGCAGATTGTTATTCCAGAGTCGTTCCAGCTCTCGGCTTACTCGGTCGCGGACGGCAAAAGAGTCTGGTGGGTGCGTGGCCTGGCATGCGAGATGAAATCGATTGCCAGCAGCGACGGAGAATATGTGTACATCAACGGCTGGGGCTTCCCGCAGAATCAACCCGGAAATCAAATCAGCACCATTCCCTTTGAAGCGGCCTGGACGAGATACGATAAGAATAACGATAAGTTGATCGCGAAGTCGGAGGTCATGGGCGCGGAGAAGATGGACAAGATGTTGACCGCCGCCTTCGAGGCGTTCGATCTGGATCGTGATGAGAAGTTGAACGCGAAGGATTGGGAAGTGTTCCGCGGCATGATGGCTTCGGAGAACGGCCTGCTCGCGATCAAACTGGGAGGACAGGGCGATCAAACAGCGACTGCGATTCGTTGGCGCTATCAGAAACCTGTGCCGCAGGTTCCTTCCACACTTCTCTATCAAGGCGTCCTCTATATGGTCAACGACAGCGGGATTCTGCTCTCGTTTGATCCGGCGACCGGCAGTGTCATCAAGCAAGGCCGCCTGCATGGTGCGATTGATAAATACTTCGCGTCGCCGGTGGCGGCCGACGGCAAGGTGTTTCTGGTCGGCCAGGGCGGTCAGGTGTCTGTGTTGAAGGCCGCGGGCGATTGGCAGGTGCTCGCCGTAAACGAGTTGGACGACGAGGTCTTCGCCACACCGGCGATTGCGGACGGGCGGGTTTACATCAGGACTCGCAGCGCGCTTTATAGTTTTGGCAAATAACGCTTACTGTTAGGGGAACCACGGTTGTGCAGGTCGCGCTCGTCGAGAAGACATGCACAATGGGGTTAGGCGGTGGCCTCAACTCGACGCTCACGGTTAGTTTGCGTTGGCCGACCGAAGCGACGCTCGACGTGCAACTCCAAAATAAGGACTCAGCGATACTTCGGTTCAGAACTTTATTGTTTGTGGGCAACAACCGTAGTTAGAGATTTGCGGCAAGCATAACCGGCATTTCTGTACAAACATAAATTCCGATGCCTGTAAGTTGATACATATCATCAGCTTACAGGCATTTCTCTATTTACTTGCTGCCTGTGTAATGAGCAGATCAATCGCTTCGATGCTACATGGATTCCGTTATCAACCCAATTAGTCAAGATTGTCATTGACTAATTGGGTTGATAATTCTATTATGCGTTTACCCACTTCCGGTCATGTGACGGAAACGCGACGGAAACGAAAACCACTTATTTGGAGAAACCATGAAAAACATCTACCTACGGTTTATTTGCAGTGCATCTGCCCTCGGAGTTGCAGCGGCCTTGTTCATCGGAGCCGCTCCTTTCACATCGGCACATGTGTCTATGGCAAGCGATCCGGGCATTTTGCTGCCGGCCACTACCTTTGCGGTCACGGATCCGCAAATCGCCGCTATCGTTGTGGCGGCCAATTCCGTCGACATCGAAGCCGGCAAGCTCGCCCAGTCGAAGACTAAGAACAAGAAGGTCAGAGAATTCGCCGACAGCATGGTCAGAGACCATACGGCGGTGAACAAGGCCGCCGTGGATTTAGTGACCAGACTCGGCGTTACGCCGGAGGAGAACGACACGAGCCGCGGCCTGACGACAAGCGGCGAACAGGCGCGCGCGCGATTAAGCGGTCTGAGCGGAAAAGCGTTTGACCGGGCGTACATCGACAACGAGGTGGCTTATCACAAACTCGTGATCGAGGCCTTAGACAAAACTTTAATCCCTGACGCACAGAACTCGGAACTGAAGCAGACTCTCATCAGCGTTAGACCTTCATTCGTCGCACACCTGCAACACGCAGAGCAACTTCAGGCCACACTGGGCGGGAAAAAGTCGGGCAAAGGCTCCTCCAAGCATTGAACGTTCACTAGCACATGAAAGGTCTACCAATGGCTCCGAATCAATCGCGCCGGTATCGTGCGGGCATGCGTGCCGCGTGCTGCTTCGGTGTAGCGTTGCTCATCGTGGCGGTCACGCCGGGGTTGCCGGACACTGCCGCAAAGGCGAGAACTCGCACGGTCGTTTTACGCGGCATGAACTATCTGCCGGCGACGCTGGTGGTAAAGGCCGGAGACACGGTGGTGTGGAAAAACGAAGACATCGTTCCGCACACTGCGACCGACCGGAAAAAGAACTTTGACTCGGGGAGCATCGCGCCCGGAGGCTCTTGGAGCTACGTGGCTAACAAGAAGGGCACGTACTTCTACTATTGTTCTTTTCACCCCAACACGAAGGGCAGGCTGGTCGTACGTTGATTAGAAGGGTGGGGGGCGGTGACTCTGCACAGGGCATCGCACCCCCTACACGCATAATCATGCCTGTCCCCGCATAAACATTTTATTCAAACATCCGGAGCGTTAAGGATTCACTCAGGGGTAGCAATAAAGAGTGTGCGCGGAGAGCGCGCCCGGGTCGCGTGAATGCACATCAATTAAGGAGCAGAACAATGTCTGACCAGTTGCGGAAAAAATTTGCACTCATTTTATTGACGAGTCTGTTGAGCATGACAGTTGTGGCCTGTAGTGCGGGTGACAGAGGCGCAGGGAATGGCAGTGGAACTGCCACGACCGTCGGGACTCCCGCGAGCGATAACACAAGGGCAAGCGCCGCTTCTCAGGCTGCGAGCAACAAGGCGGCAGGCGGTGTTGCGTCACAACAGGTCGAGATGGACGATGATGTGTTCAAGCCGGCACAGTTGACCATCCCGGCCGGCACTAAGGTGATCTGGGTCAATAAGGGCAAGAAAGCCCACACGGTCGTGAGTAATGACAAGCTCTTTGATTCGGGGCTGGTGGATGTCGGCGCTGAGTTTACGCATACCTTCAACACGCCCGGAACTTATGCCGTGCATTGCGCCCCACACGCGAAGATGAAGGGTCAGATCGTCGTTCAGTAAACGCAGGTATAAAGCCGTCGCGGTAGTTCTGAGGATTATAAAAAATGAGCCTGCCGTTCCCGCCATTCTCCTGGGAAAACATCCATCCGATTCTGGTCAACTTCACGGCCGCTCTGATACCCGCGTCGGTCTTTAGTGATGTCGCAGGAAAGTTGTTCCGCCGGGAATCTCTTAATCACGCGGCCTGGTGGACGCTGCTTTTTGCGGCGGCGATCACCCCCGGCACAGCTCTGGCCGGATGGTTCTGGAAAAGGGCTATCGAAGCCGCCTTGCCCCCGGATGTCATAGCTATCCATCAGTGGTTGGGGATTTCATTGGCCGTCGCCTTCATCGTACTGGCTCTCTGGCGCGGGTTGCTTCACCGGCGGGACGAAAGTCCGGGTCTCAGTTATCTACTGCTGGCAACGCTCGTTCTGGCTGCGCTTCTATATCAGGGACACCTCGGCGGAAGTATGACTTTCGGCTAGGCCGAGCAAAAAGCGGCAGCGTGGTGAAAGTTATTTCAGGCGCGCAGCTCTGCGAATTCATTTCGCAAGACTGCGCGCCTGCGCATTTCCCTGCCCTCAATTTCCTTCGTGCGAAACTTACGTCGGTCTATGCAGGGGTTATCCGCTGCTTCGCGCAGAGCCACGCGACGAGGATCGAAATCACATAGAGGACGACCATCGGGGCGGCGAACAGCAGCATGTTGAGCACGTCGCTCGTGGGCGACAGCACGGCCGCCGCGCCCACGATGACGACGCTCGACACACGCCAACTGCGTATCAGAAACGACGCCGAGACAAGCCCGATGCGCGACAGCACGTAGGTGACGGCCGGCATCTGAAAAACGATGCCCATCGCCAGCATGATGAGGATGATGAAGTCGAAATAGTCGTCGGCCTTGAGGTAGAGTTTGAAATCCTTGCCGAGACTGAGCAGGTAGACGGCCGCCGGAGGGAAGATGACGTAATAGGCGAAGGCCGCCCCGATGAAAAAGGAGATGGATGAGAGAGAAATGAAGGGTATCACGTAGCCCCGCTCGTGCGGGTGGAGGCCGGGGGAGATAAAGCCCCAGACTTGCCAGAGGAGGAAAGGTAAGGCCAGACAGACGGCGGCATACAGAGAGACTTTGACATACAGCGAGAATGGTTCCATCGCCGTACTGACGATCAACTTTTCGTTAAGCCCTGTCAGTTCGTCGGGCGGCGCGGCAAAGTCGAGAGGCAGCAGGGTGCCGGTGGGGAGCATCGTGTGGCCGACGATGAGCGGCTCGTCCATCAGTAGAACTCTGCGCCCGCCTGCGTCCGCGGCCACGCGCGCGGCGACGGTCGTGCCGGGCGGCACGATGCTCTGCCCGAGTTTGATCGATTCGGCGAAGGTATATTTACAAAGCATGCCATCCTGCAAAGAGGCGAGGGACATGGCGGGCATCTCACCCGCGAGACCTCTCGCGGGGAGTTGTCTGCGCTGAGCTTCGGCGAGCGCGGTTTGGATCGGCACGGCCAGAAAATTATAGATGTGGTCGGATACAAACCAGCACCCGAAGAGGGCGACGAAAACGAAGATGACCGAACGCACGATACGGCGGCGCAATTCGTCCAGGTGCGATAGAAAAGACATCTGCGCGCCTTGCGCAATACCGTCTTCTTCGATGCCGCCGGTTAAGTTTAGAGTAGTAGACATAAATCAAGCCTGTCGCAATGTGCGCCCTCAAACTCGCGACACACACGCATGTCTGTTGCCGTGCGAAGCTGCGCTCGATGTTCAGCATTTTAAACTTCACCGTGTCGGCCTCGCATTGCACGACTCTTGACTGAGAGGTCAGCCGTGCAGTTCCACGGGTTGAGATTCAAAGACCGTGCCCACCGCGCCCGCGTGTATGACCGGCTCACACGCGAAGGGCTGATCGGAACTTTGCGCCGCGACGCTCGCCGGCGCTTCGTCTAGTTGCTGTAAGTCTTCTGTGTGTATGGCCGTGATGGCAGGCTCTTCGACGGCGGACAGTGTTCGGGGTGCGCTCGCTTCGGTCTCTCTCTGCGCCTCGGCTTCCCAGGTGTGTTTGAAGTCGTCCGAGGCGGCGCGCATCTGGTTGAGTGCCTGTGCGAGCGAACGGCTTAATTCCGGGAGCTTGCGGGGGCCGAAAATAATGAGCGCGAAGAGTAGCACCACGAACAACTCGGTCGTGCCGATGAATTCCAGAAACAGGAGACAATACATCACAGCACCTCAACGCCGCCGTCTGGCGTCCGTGTCAAGTTCAACTTTCCGCTCACAGACATTGAAGCGCGCGTCAGCTAATCGAGTTGCCGGTTCGTCTTCTCGTCAAGGCTCACGCCTTCGCCGAGCCCGGCGGTCTCACGCTTGAACTCGCGTATGCTCTTGCCAAGTCCCTGCGCCAGTTGCGGCAGGCGCGTGCCGCCGAAGAGCAGCAGCAAAATCCCGAAGACGATCACCAACTCCTGCATGCCGATCATGCCAAAACCCGGTATGTAGTTCATCATTCTTCCTTTCCTATCTGCTTCACATGTTGCCGTCGAGCGGACAGGCTTATTGGCCTCTGTGCCCGACGGTAATTTGTTATGAGTCTTGCCAGATCATTTCCCCGATTGCCTGACTCTCGATTTCTTTACTCAGGCTGCGCCAGTCGCGCGTCCTTGCGCACGAATTCCATCAAGCACTTCGCGCATGTGCCCGGCGAGTTCGAGCGCATGTCTGGATGCATCGGGCAGACGTAGCTGACCGCACGTTGCCGAAGCGGCTTTTTCCGCGACGCACGGTGGCGTCGGTTGAGAGCGCGTTGATGTCCTTGCTGCCCGCCCTCAATCGCACATGCGCCCGCCGGTTCGACGAATGCGAGCGTGAGAACGAGTGCTATGCAAGACGCGATTACGGTATAAATCTTTTTCGCCATGACAAATCTTCCTTGTCTTCACACATTGATCCGCTGTGGCTTGCGCGTCGCCGCGCGGCCGTGTTTCACGCGGGTTGAGATACGGCGTTTGCGCCCTCCGACCGGACGCTTCACCTTCCGATGAAGCGCCCGGGACAGTGGACAACAGATAGAACCCTTCTTACCTGCCGTCCACTCGCGCGCGCGAGGGGCAACGTCCTTAAATCACCCCTGCGCCAGAGGCCGAACCCACGAGCGGGCGGTCTTGTACAAACGGGTTACGAACACGCCCGCGCTCTCCTAACGTCTTGAGATGGAATCGCTGCCGGAGTTGGTGACCCACACGCCGTTCGGCGTGACGGCGATGTTATAGGGGCTGATGCCCACCTTGAGTGTGGTGAACAGCATGCCGTCTCCGCCGAGCACCGAGACGCTGTTGCTGCCATTGTTGACCACCAGCAGGTTGCCCCCGTCGAAGGTGATTCCCGACGCGCCGTCGCCGACGAGTGCCTTTGCCACCACCGCGCCCGTGCTCGGGCTCAACTTCATCACGTTGCCGCTGAAGAAGTTCGTGACCCAGATGCCCGTTCCATCAAACGCGAGACCGAACGGGCCGTCGCCGACCGGGTAAGTGCCGAGCACCGCGCCCGCCGCCGACAGTTTCGTCACCGTGTCGCTCTTGTTGTTCGCCACCCAGATGTTCGCCCCGTCCGACGCCAGCGCGACCGGACGCTTCCCGACCGGGTAAGTGCCGAGCACCGCACCCTTCACAGAGAGTTTCGTCACGGTGTTGCCCCTCTCGTTCGCCACCCAGATGTACTGTCCCGTGATGAGCAGGGCTTGCGGGCCGTTGCCGGCCGGGTAGGTGCCGAGCACCGCGCCTTCGAGAGACAACTTCGTGACCGTGTTGCTGGCGTTGTTCGCCACCCAGACGTTGATGCCGTCGGAGGCGACCCCCGTGGGATTCCTGCCGACGGCAAAGCGGCCGAGGATCGAGCCGTTAGCGGCCACCTTCACCACGTTGCCGGTAAACTGATTCGTGACCCAGATGCTGGTGCCGTCCGAGGCGACGCCGGTCGGCCCGTCGCCCACATTGACCTCGATGGCCGATGACGGGTCGTAAGTCGCCGGCGTGGGTTTCGTTGATATTGTTGACGTAGTGGCCGTCTGAGCCGACGCGCCGATTGACGACAGCATCAAGGCAGCCGCAATCAGCAGTGCGCGCGACAAGACGGTTTTTCTTTGGCTCTTGCTTCTCATTTTCGATCTCCTTTGGCGGTCTGCGGCAAGTCCACCCATTTGATTGATTCGGCGATCCAGGTGGCTTTGGATAACCCCGGCATCGAACCCCACAGTTGCAGCGGCTCGTTGCCATAGCGGACATTTCCGATGTGCGACGACTTATCGGCGTCGAGTTTCGGGTCGGGGTCGGTGAAGCCGAGCTTGCGCCGCAGCAATTCCATGTCCGCAGGCGTTCCGGTGATGAACGACCAACCCTTCCTGACTTTGAAGGCCTGGGCATACCTTCGGAGCACGGCGGGTGTATCCTCCTCCGGCTTGAGCGTAAACGAGTACATGAAGATGTCTCGCCCCAAACGGCTGCCGAATTGTTTCTGAACCTTAGCCAGATTCGCCGTGATGCCCGTGCAGACGCCGTCACACTTGACGTACATAAAGTTGATGAGAACGATCTTGTCCTTGAGCAGGTCGTCGTAAAAACGCACCTTGCGGCCTTCGTGCGTCGTCAACAACAGGTTCGGGAAATGACGTTTGCGAATGCGCTCGCGCGCAGATTTATTCTCGACCGGCACGCTCGACGGCGTGTTCCCGGCGCGCGCCCCGACGAGCGCCCCCGCGAAGGGTGCCGCCCCGAGCAATGCCAACACGCTTCTTCTATTAAAGTGCTGCATAGTTCAACTGATCCTTTCTCCAATCTCCGGCATCAAGGACTTCCTGCACCTCTCGCGCCCCGCAGGCGGGCGCAGTAGTAGTAGTAGTGGTGCGGCGCAGATGAGACTACGGATTGGTCTTCAAGTCTCCCGTGTCGTTGATCTCCAGCAGCACCATCATCGCGTGGTCTTCATGCACGACGTTGTGGCAGTGGATGGGATATTTCCCGACGAAGTCGCGGAAACGCCAGTACATCACCGCCTCCATGTTGTGCTCCAACCTGAGCACATCCTTGCGGCCTGCCTGAATGATCCCGGAGGTGGCCGGCGCTGCGCCGTTGATGCTGACCGTCTGGAACTCCTCGAAGTGCATGTGAATCGGGTGCTGCCAGCCGCCGGAGTTGTTCTGGAAAATCCACTTCTCGGCGGTGTTACGTTTAATGGCGAAACGTATATCCTCGCACGTCGCGAATTGGCCGTTGACGGCCCACTGCCCGTTGTTGCGCTCGAAGCGGAAGGTGCGTGTCACCGTCGGCGTCTGGAGCATGTCGGGGAAGTCATAGAAATAGACGGGCTGGTTCGCAGGAATCAATGCCGGGTTGATGCTGTTGTCCGCGACGACGGGGCCGTCCACGATGATCTTCAGGATTTTCGTGCCTTGACCGGGACTGAGCACGTCGCCCGTCGGGCCACGCCCATCCTGCTGCTCCATACGGTTCTCGATGTAGAACGTCTTGCCTTGAAGATTTGTGAAGTCCACGATCACATCGCAACGCTCGGCGACCGAGATGCGGCAGCCGTTGGGAATCAGCACAGGTTTCTTCAACAAGTTGCCATCCACGCTGATCTGCCAGATCGGCTTGCTGGTGTTGTTGGTCGGGTCGAGCAGAGCAAATTGGTAGAAGCGCGACGGCCCCATGTTGAGCCAGCGGAAGCGATAGCGGCGCGGGCTGACATGTAAGACCGGCTGCACCTTGCCGTTAACGAGCATCTTGTCGCCGAGGATGCCGTCGAGGTTAAAGAGGTCGAAGGCCAACTGGTCGCTCTCGGCGTCGTAGACGGCATCGTTGAAGACCATGTTGATGTCGTAGTCGGGGAAGCTCGGCAGTTTGAAGCCGGTGTTCTCGTTGCCCGTGTCGTAGGCCGAGTTCTCCGGGTGGAAGAGGTTGTACATGCCGGCGAGTCCCTTGTAGACGTTCTGCGCCGTGAAGTCGATGCGGTGGTCGTGATACCAGAGCGAGTGCATTGACTCGCGTATATCGCCCGTGCCGGGGTGCGTGGAGTTGATGCCGGCCAGCACGTTCGGGTAATGGTGGTCGTAGAACTTGCCGCTCGGGTTGAAGAAGCAGGGATAGCCGTCAGACTCCGAAGGCGTGTGCCCGTTGTGCAAGTGAGTGGTGGTGGAGTTCAGACCAAAGCCGTTGTTCTGCGCGGGCAGGTCGTTGAACTGGCGCACGAGAATTGGCTCGCCGTAGCGCGCAACGAAGAGCGGGCCGGGAAATAGCCCGTCGAAGCCCCAGAGGGTTGACGATTGGACGAAGTCGGGCGATGACTTGGCCTGAAATGCTTTCTGGTGAACCTCGTAATACTTCTGCGGGGGGAACTGCGCGAATGCCTGATGAGCAACCGTGCGGCTCTCGCCTCCCGTCAGGTTAGGTGCGATCTGCGGGTCTGGCCCGGTCAGGGCCGAGGCGCCCGCGACCGGCTGCTTGATCTGTAGACGCGGCATCTCTTCAATGAATGATCTGGTGGGACGACTCATCGGCGTGTCGTCCACGTAGCCGGCGCTGGTGAGCGGGCGCGCGCTCAAGCCCAGCTTCGGGATGAGCATCCCGGCGCTCGTCAATAGTCCCATCTTCAACAGGTCGCGCCGGTTCAGACCTGCGGCGATCAGTTCGCGCCGGTTCTTGGCAGCAACGATTGATGACTGCTCTCTCGTTTTATCTCGCTTCGGGGTTTTCGCCATTACTGTGCTCCTTCGTCTGGGTTACCGAATCGCTTCGGATAGTTGCAGCTATTGCTGTGGAGACCTCCTGAAGCATTCGCATGCAGACAGCCGCATCCAGTGCTTCGGAGTTGCTCCATCAAACTCTGCCGTCTCTATCGGTAGACATGCCTCTGGCGGCATGGCTCACTTCGGTGAAAGTTGAATTGCTAAGTGTCGAAGATGTGAACGCTGACTCGTGACGTTTAGACGAGCAGCACGGCGGTTCCGTCTATCCTCCGTGCGGGGGCGAGTTCAGCTGCCTTGAAGGCGCGCTGCGACTTCACCCCGCACACGGAAGCGAGCAGGAATCAGTGGAATTACTACGGCGCGTTTAGTTGCACCAGTCGCCGGTCTGTTGCAGGCAGTTGAAGTTCTGGCGCAACGCCGGGAAGACCGAAGTGCCGTCGGCTCGTCGCACGTCGCGGATGAAAGCGTCGGGGCGGATGAAGCCGTCGCGCGGGTCTTCGGGGATGGGGCAGATGACCCAGCGGAAGACGCTGTCGTTCACGGGGCGCCTGCGCAGTTCGACCAGGCCTTTCGAGACGAGGCCGTCTACCTGTGACGGGCTGGTCAGGATGGGCGTGCCGTCGAGGTCGCGGCCACTGGAGGCGGCGATGGGGTCGAGTTCCTTTTTACCTTCCGCCGTGGATGCCTTCGGCGTGTAGACGACCCAGACGGCGACCCAGAGACCGAGCGGGTCATTGCTGAAATAGCCGTCGCGTGTGTCGAAGAGGTTGTCCTGTCTCTTGTTCGGGAGAAAGGGATCGAGGATCGAGCCGTTCGACGCTTTCGGGAAGATGAAAACGCGGAACTTTTCGGCGATGTTGAAGGCGGCCTGGCCGCGCGCGGTCAACTGGCCGGAACCGTTGCGCTCGAAGCCCGACGAGTTGAGCACGCCGAAGATGTTGGCGTAGGTCAGGCCGCTGGTTCCGGTGGTGCCGGGTGTGGTCTCGATGGTGCGGATGTTGCGACGGTTCGGGTCGGTGTTCGTGTTATCAATGACGAAGTCGCCCGCGCGGCTCGCGTCGCCGACGCGGAGCACGATGTTTTGCGCGACGACGCCATTCGCCTGGTAGGCGGCGTCGGTGAAGTCGAAGGGCGAAGTGCCGAGATCGGTGCCGGCCGCGAAGCCGGTCGTGTTAAAGGTCAGACCCGGCAGTACCATCAGCGCCAACGCGAAGACGGCGAGCCAGAGTGTTAACTTCGATGTTTTCCTACTCGTTCTCATTAGTGGGTTCTCCTTGAGTTTTCAGATTGCCGGTGGGTTTAGTTTCCAAGCTCTGAGATGTGGCTTCGAAGAAGCCGTCAGACTGCTTTGGACACACTTCGGCCGAGCCTACTCCGCATCCTTCTACGGGGAAGGGTGCAGGAATAAGTGCGAACTTCCGCCTCTCTATTCCGAGAGAGAGAGGGCGTCAACGCTTGACGCCCGGCTCTAATTTTCGATAACTGTCGGTTCCAGCGGAAAAGTTAAAGATGCCCCTGGGCTGCATTCCGGTGACGACCTGTAGCAACTTTGCGAGGGTGCTCCGGGGTCTAGAACGCTTGTACCAATGACGTTCCTTGTGAATGCCAAGGGCATTATGTAGGAGGGCGGGTTGAGAATATGTCAGGTGGCTGACATGTGTGTCAGGTGGCTGACATTAACGCGAAAAAAGTTGGCATGCTGATCGCGAGAGGTTCATGCCTCCATAGGTCTGGAGGTCTTTCAAACACTTCACGCGAATCCAGCCACGCCCCAATTCGATAATGCCGCGTCGTTCCAGATCGTTGAGCACGGAGGTCGTGGTCTGGCGCGCCGCGCCGATCAGTCCGGCGATGTCGTGGTGCATGAGCGGAACGAGGTAGTCGCGGTCGGCGGACTCGAATTCGGAGCCGCCCGTCACGAGTTCGTGCAGCAACTCGCAGGCGCGAGCCGAGACGGACTTCGACGTGATGTCTGAAAGTTTCTTCTCCATACGCCTGCGCCGGTCGCCGACGAGGCGGATGTAACTCAGGGCTAACTTCGGCCGGGTCAAAAGCAGGTGCGTGAAGTCGCGTTTGTTGAAGACCCACATCGACACATCGTCGAGCGCCTGCGTCATGTTGCTGCGCATAGAGTCGTCGACGAGCGCGAACTCGCCGAAAATTTCGCCCGACTGGATGATGTCGATGGCGGCCTCTTTGCCCGACCCGGACAGCACCGAAAGCTTCACCCTCCCCTGTCTCAGGATGTAGACGAGATCGGCGCTATCGCCCGGCATGTAGATGAATTCCCCACGAGCCTTGCGCAGGCAGTGCGCGTAGGCCGCGATGCGCGACATTTCGTCTTTGCCAAGCTCGGCGAAAAGCTGCACCCGCTGGCCGTAGTACGGGTAATCGGGGTTCTCGTCTTCAGGCTTCCGGCGCAGGGACGCAGGTCTTGTCGCCGCGCCGTTGTCATGTCTGGAACCGGACTCATTACTTAGAGAGTTCGCGGGTGAGATAGTTGAGGAGTCCATGATTTTCTATTCCTATCTTGTTTCTGACACATTTACGTTCGAGGTGTGTGGGGCAGACGAACCGCGAGTAAAAGTTAGTGGTGTGGTTAGGGAGTAAGGCTCCGTCGCCGCGGTCGTCGGTGAATGTAAACCCGTCCATCTTATGTGTGTTCCCCGGCGAATGCAAAACGATTGATGCCGGCTGGCAACACAAGCGTGACTACCCGACAGAAATAAGAAAGCCCGCAGCGAACGCACACCGCGGGCTTCCGTTCGGAGTCACACAAATGCGCTCTGAAAATACCAGAACTCCCGGCTATTACAACGCAGGCCAATCGTCTTCATGCCGCACGCTCCCCCACGCCGTCGCCACGTCCCTCTTTCCTCCCGGCCTTGCCAAGCAATGCCACGAAGTCCGTCGCACGCTCCTTGAGCCGGGCGGGCGTCGGCATGCAGTCGAGCCTGAAAAGTTCTTCCACCGCTGCCATGTCGCGTGCGCGATTCATTCCGGCGACGGCGACGACGCGGCCATCCTTCGCATAGAAGGCGAGGAAGTCGCACGATGAAACTTCGCCCTGATAGACGATCTCGTCCCACGCAGAGGCGTGGCCGACGTAGAGCAGCCCTGCGTCGAACTGCCGTGTCCAGAAGAACGGCACGCCCTCGAACGGGACGCCTCTCCCCATCATGTTGTGCGCCGCTGTACGTCCCTGTTGCTGCGCCGTGCGCCAGTGCTCAATGCGCACGCGCTCGCCCGTGCGCGGGTCGGGGTACGAGGCGATGTCGCCCGCCGCATACAGGTCTTCGGCGGCGCGCAGGTGCGCGTCCACGATAACGCCGCCGTCATCATTCAGCCCGACGCCGTTGAGGAAGCCTGTGACGGGATGCACTCCGACGCCGGCCACGACCATGTCTGTTTCAATCAGCTCGCCGCTTTCGAGTACGACCGCCTGAACGCGGCCGACGCCCTCGAAGCGATAGACGATTGAGCCGAGTTTGAATTGGACGTTATGACTCTCGTGCAAACGCCGGAACAGCGCGCCGACCTCTGCGCCGAGCGTGCGCTCGAAAGGCTCTCCCGACGGCGCCACGACCGTCACTTCAAGGCCGCGCTCCGCGAGGCTATAGGCCACCTCCATCCCTATGAAGCTCGCGCCGACGACGACGGCACGTAGCGAGCGCGAAGCGCCTTCCATGATCAAATCGGCGTCGGCGAAACTACGAAGGAGGTAAACGTTCTTCAAATCCGCGCCCGGAATATTGAGTTTGCGCGACTCGCCGCCGGTCGCCACGAGCAGAGCGTCGTAGGTTTGCGACTCGCCGCCCTCGAGCGTGATCGTCTTCGAGCGCGCGTCAACGCGCGTCACCTCTTTGTTGCACAGGAGTTCGATGTCGCACTCGTCATAGAATTCATCCGGCCGGAGCGGCATCCACGCTGTCTCGGCGTGGCCTTGCAGGTAGTCTTTGCTGAGGTTCGGGCGGTCGTAGGGCGCGCGGTCTTCGCGTGTAATCAACACGATGCGCCCGCGAAAGCCATCCTCGCGCAGAGTCTGCGCCGCCGCATACCCGGCCGCGCCGCCACCGATGATGACGAAATTGCGCGAGTCTGCGGCGGGGTCATGTTTTGATAGCGAGGGAGTCCGCCGGTCTTGCGTCTCCGCCGGGAGACTGGCGAAGATGCGCCCGTCGCGCACGCGAACGTCGTAACTGACGAGAGCGTCGAGCGCGGGCGGTTCTTCCAAGTCGCCGTTCGCGACGTTGAAGCAGGCATGATGCCAGGGACACATCACGCGCGTGCCGCAGAGCGTGCCTTCGACGAGCGGCGCGCCGTAGTGTGGACAGGTCGGGCTGACGGCGTGAAAGTCGTCGCCGACGCGCGCCAGCAGGATTTTCGTCTGCCCGGCAGAGACTTCTTTCATCTCTCCGTCGCGCAGGTCAGAAGTATTTCCGAGGGGGAATTCCGTGTAGTCCATAACATTGTTCAGGCCACGTTGGTGAGGTGTCCCATCTTCTCCTTCTTGGTCTTGAGGTAATTGGCGAAACAATCGTGGGGTTCGATGTCGAGCGGCACACGCTCGACCACTTCCAGCCCCGTCTGCCTGAGCGCGCGAATCTTCGCGGGGTTGTCAGAGATCACGCGCACCGCGCGCAGGCCGAGGTCTAAGAGGATTTCCGCACACTGTTCATAACGGCGCATGTCCGCCGCGAAGCCCAGACGCAGGTTGGCTTCGATGGTGTCCGCGCCCTCGTCCTGCAAGGCGTAGGCGCGTATCTTGTTGACGATGCCGATGCCGCGCCCCTCCTGCATCTGGTAGACGATGACTCCGTGCCCCTCGCGTTCGATGAGTTGCATGGCGGCGCGCAGTTGGCGTCCGCAATCGCACTTGACCGACCCGAACACGTCGCCCGTCATGCACTGTGAATGGATGCGAACCGCGCTCGGCCGGTCTGGACGCAATTCACCTTTGACGAGCGCGACGAACTCTTCCGAGGTGATCAGCGAGCGGAAGCCGACGATACGAAACTCTCCCGTCTCGGTCGGCAGACGCGCCTCGGCAATTCGCTGGATCGTTTTAGGTGCGCGTTGCGCTCCGCTTGTGCGGTATAAACCCATCTCCGTGAGTGTCATTTGCTGCCCCCTTTTATTTCGGACTGCCGCCTCCGTAAGACTCCACGCGACGGCAATCCGTGATAGTTGCCATTTCAGAATATTCGACTCACAACCTTCGACCTGAGTTCACAAAGTAGCACGCGCTCTAAAGCGACTTGAGATACTCTACCAGGTCTCTTTTTTGCGGATCGCTCAGTCGCAAGGTGAAATGCCGGTTGTAATGCTCGACCACATCGAGCAAGGTGGCGAATCGCCCGTCGTGGTAGAAGCCGCCCTTCTGATGCGTCCACAGTCCTCTGAGCGGCGCGGTGCGATAGCGTTCGTCGGGCGAGCGTTTGGCCTGAAAGTCGTCTATGCCGATCTCCTCCGGCGTGTGCATGTTCCACCCCGGCTCGGTGAAGATCGGCGGCACATGGCACGTGGCGCACTTCGCTCCGTCGTTGAACAACGCCGCGCCGCGCGCGGCCGCCGCAGCGTTGAAACTCCCGGTCGGCGGCGCGGGCGCGGCGATAGCGAGTTGGTAGAAGTGTAGAGCGGGAAGTTTCGCCGTGACGAGGTCTGGGTTGCTGCGCACGTTGCCCGCGCCCACGCGAGCCGCGACCGGGAACTTGTTCGGGTCATTCAGGCGCGGGTCGTAGAAAGTCCCCTTCCCGTGCATCTCCAGACTAGCGACGAAGGCGTTCCAGTGTGTGACCGATCCCCAGCCCGTCCATGTGTGCAAATTCACCCCGGCCAGCCCGAACGCGGGCGGAATGAGCGTCGCCGCGGACTTGCCGTCCGGCCGAAAGGCTATGCCGTCGAGGAACAACTCGGCGTCGAACTTGCCCGGCCCCCAACTCCGCACGACCGTGCGGACAGTCGCCTCGTCCACGCCGAGCAAGTCCGCGACCGGCTTCAGGTTGGGAGCCAGATCGATAATCGCGCCGACGTTCAGATCACGGTTCGCCCACCCGTCGAGCCTCTGCCCGATGCCCGGCGCGAGCGAGTCGTCTACGGCCGTGTGGCAGAGCGCACAACTGATACCCACCGACCGGAGGCTGCCGTCGCCTTTGAAATTACCTTTCACGCCGATGACGGCGTTGAGTTTGAGCAAGGCCAGCGTCGTGGCCGGATCGTCCAGATCAACTTTGCCTTTTTTCAACGCGCTGACGAGAGATTCGGGGAGAGCCTCTGCATCCACCTTCAAGCCGACGGCGAGCGCGCTTCTGGGGCTGAGGCCGGGGCCGACGCCTCCGAATTTCGCGCCTTCGATGGCCGTGTGAAGTCGGAGCGCGTCGCTCCAGAACGCCTCGTCGCCGAAAGTGTCAAAGCGGAAAGCGTGTTTCCCTTCGGCAAGCAGACTTTTCACGTTCTCGTCAATTTGCTGCGCGTTCCCCGGCTCCGGCTTCTGACCCTCGCCCTTGCCCCGCTCCTGGTTTTTGCGCTGCGCGTTACTCCCGACAGAGAAGAAGATGAGGACGCCGAAGACGATGAGCGTGAGGGCAAATTTCACCCTCCTGAGCGCCCGCCCACGTGCCTCCGCGCTCGCCCCCGCGCCGGCGTCAGCATCCGGGCGATTGTCGCTCTGAGGCGAAAGTGCCGCCGATGTACCGCCGCGCTCATCTTTATGAGTTGCCGTTGCCGAAGCGTTTTTACCTGTCTGTGAAATCATCTTGGCGCTCCTATTCAAGTGCAGATTTGCTTTCAGTCTGTGATGATTCAAGATACTCTCATTTTACAATTAGTCAAGATTTAATTTGACTAATTGTATTTTCCCTCAAAATGGGCTAAAATGCGCGTAAGGAGTGTGAATGGAAGCAACTAAACATGATCGACGCTTTTTCGACAGCACGCGCGGACGTGTTGTGACTCTCCTTCGAAGCGGCGCATCCACGGTTGAAGAATTAGCGGAGAGGCTGGAACTGACGGACAATGCCGTGCGGGCGCACCTCATCACTCTAGAGCGCGACGGCCTGGTGCAACAGAGCGGAGTCCGGCGCGGGGCGCGCAAACCGCACTTCACATACTCGCTGACATCCGAAGCGGAGAAGCTCTTCCCCAAGGCCTACGATGCGCTGCTCAATCAACTTATTGCCGTCCTGAAAGGACGTCTCGACGAACATGAGATTGAAGGGGTTCTGCGTGAAGTGGGTCGTGGCATCGCCGCCAGCGCGCCTTCGGGGCAGCAGGATGATTTAGGGAGTCGCGTGCAGACGGCTGTGGCCGTGTTGGCGGCCATCGGGGGCGCTGCCGAAGTCGAGCAGCTTGAAGACAAATTTATAATTCATAGCAACGGCTGTCCGCTGGCCGCTGCCGTCTCAGTTCATCCGGAAGTGTGCCTACTCGCCGAAACACTTGTCTCCGAGATCGTCAAAGCGCCAGTGCGAGAGTGCTGTGACCGTACCAGCACTCCCCGCTGTCGTTTTGAAATAGAAGTCAGGGGATAAGTGAGGCGAATACGATTTTAGCTCCCATTGCACGGGGCTTCATCTAGAGTCTTTCCTTCTATTTCATGTCGAGCGACGTGTCGCCGCGCGAGAACTGTTCGAGCCTGTTGACGAAGTGCTCGGCCTCGCGTGCCGCGGTCTTGGGTGCGGGGAGCGGGTTATTAAGAGGCGTGTGGGCGCATGTTATACTGCGCGCGTGTTATCAGCGTTGCGATTCGGCTCTTCAGCCGTCGCAGTGGAAGAACGCAAGGGGGAAAATAAGGTTTATGACTCATCAATTGCAGCCGAACCTTGATCAGATTGTGGGTGCTGCGAAAGCGGACGTGGGGGAGGCCGTGCAGGCCGCGTCGTTTGAAGAAGCGAAGCCGGACTCGCGAATCACCTACCCTTGTTACAAATCGTTCGATGAGTTCATTGATGTGGAAAGGTTGAAGTCTCTGGACGGATACATCACCGAGAGAATAAAACAGCACATCCAGGCGCAAAAAGATATTCAGTTCTATACCGGCCCTTTCAGGTTGAAGGATTCAGGCCCTGACAGGCCGGGTTCGAGAATGATCTATCTGGCTCAATCCAGCCTCCCCGACAATTATTTCGATCTCGATAAGACGGAGCTTTGGGAACGCACCCCCGAGGCGAGCGAGTTCTACTGGCTGATGGATTTCATTGAGACCTTACCCTTCAAGGCGACGGGAAGAATGCTCATTATGTATGACGACGTTGCCAGACCCGTCACCCCTCACAGGGATCACACGAGCACGGAGACGTGCCATGAGTTCATCTGGTTTCGCACGAACATGAACAAGCCGTTCTATATGTTCAACCATCAAACCGATGAGAAGAAATACGTCGAATCATATAGTGCATGGTTCGATACGGTAAACCAGTTTCACGGGACTGATGCGGGCGCGGGACTGACGTTCAGCATCAGGGTGGATGGAATTTTTACCGATGAATTCAGAAGGCGCATTCCGACTCCCGCGCATAATCTCGCCTCGACGCCCGCACTCTGGGCGAGCGTCTCAAGCTAACGGGCGGAAGCAAAAATAAGGGTTCGATGAAATCGGAAGCTCGCAGTTTCCCCTGTCCATCCCGCGCGGGTGAAAACCGTCCGCCTGATTAAACCAAACCTCTTCGCCCGTCACGCGGTGCAATGCCATCGCTGTACCTTACCGTACAGACAATGTGCCCGTGGCGCTGTTATTTAATTTAATTCTAAAATCAGTGCATTCAAATAAGCCTCTGGCGCTTAAGCTCTGTTGTCGGACTCGAATGATGCGCTTCGATATTGAATGTACGAGCGCAGACTAATTTCTGCACCAATGAACATGAGGGTGACGAGCCAACAGCCGCATTAAAGCCACTTACTCTCACAAAAGTTTAACTTTATTTGAATCGAAGTGAAAAAGGCTGCGCTCTCCGTGCGTTCGCAGCGAGCGGCGAAGGTCTGATTCGCATTCAAACTATGTTCTGACCGAGAAGATAAATATGAAAATCTACATCAGCGGACTTTACAGCGGAACCAATCCGCAGCCCGGTATCGGCGTCGCGCGCTCTTTGCGTCTGGCTTATCCGAACGCCACTTTAGTCGGCGTCGAATATTCCAACCGTTGTTCGGGCATACACTGGACTGACCTGGACGAGACGTGGCTGCAAAGGCCTTGGGAAGAGTTGAACCTCGAAACCTACGCCGCCGACATCAAGGCGAATCTGGATGCGGGCGCGCTCTGGATTTCCGGGGTCGATCTGGAAATCATGTGGCTCGCCTCCGTCTTCCCCGAAGGGCACCCGAATCTGCTCGCGCCGTCGGCCGCCGCTCTGCAAAAGATCAGCAAGCCCGCCGTAGAAGCGCACGAGGGGTTGCCCGTGAGCATTCCTCCGTTCATCTCAACCGAACGCTCCGATTGGGAACTGCACGCCTTTTGTCGTCAGCACGGGTGGAAGGTGTGGCTCAAGGGGCCTTATTACGAAGCCGTCCGCACGCATAGCTGGGACGTGTTCGAGCGAGTTCGCACGCTGCTCGCGCGCGCCTGGTCAACCGAACGTCTGTTTCTCCAAACTCACGTAACGGGCTATGAAGAATCGGTCTGTTTCAGCGCGTATCAAGGTGAGTTGATCGATTGCGTCTACATGCGCAAGCGCGAACTGACGGAAGAAGGTAAAACGTGGGCGGGCGATGTAACGCCGGTGCCCGAAGAGATCACGACGCCGCTCAGGCGGATAGTTAAAGAGTTGCGTTGGACGGGCGGCGCGGAGTTGGAGATGGTGCGCGACATGGCCGGGGAGTTGTGGCTGCTGGAGTGCAACCCCAGATTTCCGGCGTGGATTCACGGCTCGACCATCGCCGGACACAATCTGCCCGCGCTGCTGGTGGAGCGTGCGACGGGCGTTCCGGCGCAACAACCGGCGACGGCTTGTGAGGAGTTTACGCGCATCGTTTTGGAAATCCCTGTGCGCTCGCAATTTCCTTTGCCGAGTTTGCCGGAGCCTTTCCCCGGCGGCATCGGGCATTCCATGAAACACCCTTCGGGCACGCTGGCTCTGGCCGAGCGTCTGCACAAGCTGCACAGCATCGAGAATGGAGACAACGGCCACAACGGCGACACGAACAATGCGGAAGCGCCCACCGTGCCTTCCTCTTTCATCAACGATCTGAAAGCTTATGACTTCGCCGGGATGGAGACGCCTTCATGGTTGTTTCTCGAAAGCACTGCGTCCGAACTGTTCAGACGCGCCGCCGATCTGGCGAGCAAACTCAGCACGCCCGCGCTGACGGTCACAAACGCTTACAGTCTCAAGACGAACCCGGATGAAAGGCTGCTCAGGCTGGCGAAGGAGTCCGGCTTTTTAGCGGAAGCGATCAGTCTGCTGGAAGTGCAAAAGGCGCTCAAGATCGGATTCCGAACGGATCAAGTGATCCTGAACGGCCCCGGCAAATGGTGGCCTGAAGGACTGTTGCCCGCCGATCCCATCCATGCCGTCTTTTGTGATTCCATCCCGGACTTGAGGCGCGTGGTCGCAAGCCTGAATAGTAAAGAGCTACAGGCGAAAATAGTCGGGGTGCGACTGCGCACGCCGACCGTCGGTTCTCGCTTCGGCATCCCGGTGAACACGCCCGAAGCGCTCAAACAACTCGTGGACGCCATCGGGACGTTGCCGCGCGACACGACCTTCGGCGTTCATTTCCACATGGCGAGCAGCAACATCGGCGTCGGGCAATGGTGGCATCTCTACGAATCCGTGCTGCGTTGGTGTCGCTCCATCGAAACACTGTCGGGGCGGCAGATCGAATGCCTCGACGTTGGCGGCGGCTGGTTCCCTGATGATTGGCACATAGATTCCGGCGATCAGTTTGCCAATGCCATCGCGCGGGCGCGTAATTTCCTGCCCTTCGTCAAGCAGATCATTTCCGAACCGGGCAAAGCGATGGCTCAGCCCTCTATGGCCGTGGCGATGCGCTTACTGGAGTTTGAAGATTCGGCGGAAGAAGCGGCGACGGAGGCGGTGGTGGACGGCTCGATTGCCGAACTGCCGATGCACTTTTTTCAGCCGCACCGAATCTTGCGTCAAGACAAGCAGACGGGAGAATGGCAGACCTTGAAACACGGGAAGACGCATCTGTTGGGCAGACTTTGTATGGAACATGACGTGGTGGCGTCAAACGTCGAGTTGCCGGAGGGCGTGCGCCCCGGCGACGTTCTGGTTTTCTGTGACGCGGGAGCTTACGATAGGAGCATGTCTTATGTCTTTGGCCGAGGGTAAGATCGAATTTGATGAAACTGATTTCGCCGACACGAGCGCGGCGATGCAAAAGTGGCAACACTTTCCGGCGTCCACGATTTCGCATCACGGCGCGCAGTGTTGCCACCTGGCGCGCGAGTGGGTGATCTCGACGGATTACTCACAACTGAACGCGGGCAACCCGCTCACAGGGCCGCGCTGGCTACGTCTGAAGTACACGTGGGGGCCTTCCACCTGGCCGATCTACTGGTGCGAAGCCGTCGAGCAAAAGACGCTCGATTGCGGCGTGCTGGCCGCGCTCGCGCAAGAGGTGTTCGCCGCGCGCGGAGTCAGAAGCTATCATGCGCAGTTCATCCAACAGTACACGGAGGATGCCACGCGCCAATGGTCTAAAAGGTGGGCTGGCGACGATGCACCCGTCCACTGGATCAAGGATGATTTGATCTATCACGAAGGCTGCGCGGTCGTGTTACGCGATAACGAGATCAGGCTATGGGATCCGAGCGCGGGCTGGTGGGTCAACCCGAAACAGTCCGGCGGCTACGGCGGCCTGCTCGCCCTGCGCGTATTCGTCACACAGGCTAATGCCCCGGCCGAGTTCGTCTGGGGGAAGCAGCGCATCAGCCCGAACCACTGGCAGAAGATAGAAAGAGCGCGCGGGGAGTTTGCTTTAGCGGCCGCGAGATGAACCGGGCATTCGCAAGTGCATGGATAGCTCAACGTCGCGAAGTTGACGAATGGCGTTAAGCCGCGCGTCTTGATAGCGAATCGCGAATAGAGCGTGACCCACACGTTAAGGGAGGGGCGGCGGATAAGTTCGCAGCCCCTCCCTTAATTTTCTTTCAGCCGAACGATTGAAAACCTCTCTGGAACGCATTAGACCTCAAGCCCCACCGAACGCATCAATTCGAGGGCGTTACTTCTTTGCACCGTGCCGGGGCGCAATAGATAGTCGAAGGTCATTTTTCCCCCTTCGAGATGATCCTCGAAATGTACGTTTGCCGCGCGCGGGGCGAGTTCTTCGGCGATGCGCGCCAGCGCCAGATCATGAGTCGTAATTAACCCGATAGCCCTGCGTTCGATGAGGCCGCGCACCACGCCTTCAGCCCCTATGCGGCGATCATGCGAGTTCGTCCCGTGGAGAATCTCGTCGAGCAGGAAGAGCACCGGGAGCGCCCCTTCGGTCAGTTCCACGATCTGGCGCAGGCGCGTGATCTCTGCGTAGAAACGCGAAGCCCCGGCCTGCAACGAATCCTGTACGCGAATCGAGGCTCCCACCTGAAGCGGCGAGAGACTGAGAGCGCGAGCGCGCACCGGCGCACCGGCGAGCGCCAGCACCGTGTTGGTTCCGAGCGTCCGCAGCAGCGTGCTCTTGCCGGACATATTCGAGCCGCTGACGATGAGCACGCGCAGGTCATCCGACAGACGCAGGTCTGTGCGCACGCTGCGCGCTTCAGGGATCAACGGATGGCCGAGCGCTTCGCCCTCAAAGCGCGCCTCGCCTTCCAACAGTTCGGGAAAAGGATCGTCCGGGTGCTCGTAGGAATAACCGGCCAATGAACCGAGAGCTTCAAGTTCGCCCACCGCGGCCAGCCAGCGAGCCACGGCCGTGCCTGAGCTTTGACGCCACCGTTCGATGGCGATAGCGAACTGGAGCGGCCAGAGCAGGAC
>DASVPS010000057.1:0-2195 GCA_036389555.1 Pyrinomonadaceae bacterium | reverse complement strand
AAAGCAGCTTGCTTTTCCGACTCATCACTCATCACTCATCACTCATCACTCCTCTTGGAGTGTGGATTGAAAAGAAAAATCAGGGTCGGGGTGGTTTTCGGGGGGCGTTCGGGCGAGCACGAGGTGTCGCTGCGTTCGGGGCAGGCGGTGATTGAGGCGATTGACCATGAGAAGTATGAAGTGATCCCCATCGCGATCACGAAGACGGGGCGCTGGCTCTCGCCGGCCGAGGCGATGCAGTTGTTGCCGCGCGCCTCCGCCGGCCTGTTATCGCGGGAGATGGGCGAGCACAGGGAGGCTTTGACCATCGTGGGCGACCCTTCGCGCTCCGGCCTCGTGGCTTTCTCAGAGGACGGCGGGCGCGGCGTTGCGCCGCTTCCGGTTGACGTGATCTTCCCCGTGCTGCATGGAACTTACGGCGAGGACGGCACGATTCAGGGTCTCTTCGAGATGGCCGACGTGCCTTATGTAGGCTGCGGCGTGCTCGCTTCATCGTGCGGCATGGACAAGGTGACGATGAAGATGTTGTTCCGCGAGGCGGGACTGCCGATCTGCAAGCACGTCTGGTTTCTGCGCGCGGAGTGGGAAAGGGAACGCGCTACGGTGCTCGGCCGCGTGGCGCGCGCGCTCGGCTATCCGTGCTTCGTCAAACCGGCGAACTTAGGTTCGTCCGTCGGCGTGTCGAAGGCGACCGACCGCCGCACGCTCGCCGACGCGATAGACCTCGCCGCGCGCTACGACCGCAAAATAATCGTTGAGGAAGGTTTGGACGCGCGCGAGATCGAGTGCGCCGTCATCGGCAACGATGAGCCGGAAGCGAGCCTGCCGGGCGAGTATATCGTCCACGACCAGCAGGGCGCGTTTCTCGATTACACGGAGAAATACAGCAACACCGGCCACGTCGAATTCGTAGTGCCTGCCCCGGTCTCGAAGTCCGTGGCGACGCGCATCCGCCGCATGTCCGTCGAAGCGTTCAAAGCGATTGACGGGACGGGACTCGCCCGCGTCGATTTCTTCCTGCGCCGCGACACGGGCGAGTTGCTCATCAATGAACTCAACACCAATCCCGGCCTCACCGAAGTCTCCGGTTATCCGAAACTCTGGGCGGCCTCCGGTCTCTCCTTCCAACAGGTCTTAGACCGTCTCATCCAACTCGCCCTCGAACGACACAGGGACAAGTCGCGCAACGAAACGAGCGTGTGAACGCAAGGGATGAGGGATGAGGGATGAGGGATGAAAAGAATGCTTAACTTGCTTGAGTAGTTTCCTGATTCATCCCTCATCCCTCCGCCCTCATCCCTTCTTTCTGTCAGGCGTAGTGTGAATAGACGGTTTTGACTTTGTCGAGGAAGTCGCGGCGGTCGATGAGGAAATAAAGTTTCGCGGCGGTCGTGCCGCCGGTCAATCGTTCGATGAGTTGTTCGAGCACTTCGAACTGGTCGCGCTCCGTGATGCCCTGCGCTTCGAGTTGGCCTGAGTAGCGCAGGCGGCGGACGAGTTCGACGAGCGTGAGCCGCCCCTCGAAGGTGATGCCGCCGTGCGCCTGTGAGCGGCTGACGAGATACTGGATCAGGAGCGCGTCGGCGTAGAGCGGCGGCGAGAGATAGAGGCGCGTCCCTTCGTGCTCCCAGCCTTCGGCGAGACGCTGCGAGCGGCGCACGGCGCGCACGTTCGCGAAAATGTCCGCCCAGTCCGTCTTAGGTTCTTTGCGCTCCAACATGTGGCGTGTGACCGTGATGAGCCAGGCGTCGTCTGTGAAATCGAGTTCGCGGCCGAGCGCGTCGAGCCACGAGAAGAAGATGTCGCGTTTCGTGGAGCGCGATTCGAGCATTGTGAATTGTTCTTCCGCTTTGGGGAGCGATTTGACGAGGGCGCGGCGCGGCGCATCGGTGGCTTTGCCGCCTTCGATGCGATAGGTGTCGAGGCGTGCATGCCAGCGTTTCGCAGCGTTGCAATAGGGACAGCGCGGGTGTCGCTCGTCGCTGTCGAAGTAAGGCCGCGCGGGCGCATCGGATGTCAACTCTTCGGCCGTCGGCGCGTGGCGTTTGATCTCGGAGTAGGCCGTGCGCGGCGCAAGACCGAGTTGCTTCGTGAAGAGATCAAAGATGCAGGCGAGGCAGACCAGCCTCGTGTAAGCGTTGACCATGCCGGGCGGGAAATCGCTGAAATCCAGATCGCGTCGTTTCTGAGCTGTT
>DASVPS010000056.1:0-1525 GCA_036389555.1 Pyrinomonadaceae bacterium | reverse complement strand
GCGCGCGGTCGGCGACCGTGACGGCGAGGCCGTGACGCTCAGCAACATGGGGATGGTTTACAACGATCTGGGCCAGAGGCAGAAGGCCCTCGACTTCACCGAGCAGTCCTTAGCCATCTTCCGCGACATCGGAAACCTCGGCTTTGAGGCCGGCGTGCTCGCCAACCTCGGCGAAATCAACCTCAGGTGGGGGGACAACCGGAAGGCGGCCGATTACTACAGCGACATTCACTTGAATGCGACTTCGGTTTAGGGGTAACGTGCCAACTATGCGCGCCTACTCTTTAGACCTGCGGCAAAAGGTCGTCGCGGCCGTCGAGCGCGGCGACTCCACCATCGAAGAGGTTGCAGCCTCTTTCGGCGTCGGCCCCACCTTCGTCAAGAAGATGCTCCGGCAGCACCGAGAGACCGGCGACCTCCGCCCGCGCCCACACGGCGGCGGCCGGACGCCACGCCTCTCCGACAAGCACATCAAGCTCTTACGCTCGGAGGTCTCGCGCCGCCCCGATAAGACCGTCCCGGCGCTGCGTGACCACCTCGAAGAGCGCGCCGGGGTCTCTGTCAGCACGCCGACCGTCAGCCGCGCTCTCTCCCGCCTCGGGCTGTCGCGTAAAAAAAACGGTGGCGGCGAGTGAGCGTAACAACTACAAGCGCGGCTGGTACTGGCGCCGCGCCGCCGGCTTTAACCACCGGCGGCTCGTCTTCCTTGATGAGGCGGCCGTCAACACGGCGATGACACCACGCTACGGGCGCGCGCGCCGAGGCGAGCGCGTCGTCGACTACGTCCCACGTAGTTACGGCGAACAGACTTCACTGATCGGCGCACTCTCGTTCGGGCGCGGGCTCATCGCGGTGATGACGCTGACGGGCGCTGTGGACACCCTGGCCTTCGACGCCTATCTCTCGCGGGTGCTCGCCCCGCGGCTGCGCCGTGGCGACGTGGCGGTGCTCGACAACCTCAACGTCCACAAGGCGAGTCAGGTCGAACAGGTCGCTGAAGCGCGCGGGGCGCAAGTGTTGTGGCTGGCACCTTACTCGCCTGACTTCAGCCCTATCGAGCACTGCTGGTCAAAGATCAAGACTCTGTTGCGGGCGGCGAAGGCGCGCACGCGTGAAGAGTTGGAGCGGGCGTTAGCACGCGCTATCCGTCAGGTCACGAAGTCGGACATCCGCGGCTGGTTCAAACACTGCGGCTACAAGGTCGCATCCGTATGAATGCCGCTATAACCACAGAGACACAAAGACACGGCTTGATGACAATAGGCATCAAGCCGTGTCTTTGTGTCTCTGTGGTTAATCTCGGCTACGTCTCTTAATCGACTATCGCCTGGTAGACGAGCGCGCGCAGCTTGTCGTGGTCGTCGAGCCCGCGCGCGGGGATGAGCTGCGTGAAGTAGACGACGACCAACTGCTCCTTCGGGTCTACCCAGTAGGTCGAATGGTACGCGCCGCCCCAGCCGTATTCGCCGACCGAGCCCGGCTGGCCTCGCGCCCCCAGGTCTTTCACCACCGAGAAGCCGAGCCC
>DASVPS010000055.1:0-3203 GCA_036389555.1 Pyrinomonadaceae bacterium | reverse complement strand
CAAAGGCTTCCTCCGCCTCGATTATCAACTCACGCCGAACGACACGCTGCGCGGCACGTTTCTCGCGGGCGGCACGAATTTCCAAATCCCTAATCGTTTCGAACAGGAACTCGCCGGGCAGGATCAAAAACAGCGACTCCGCGACCATTCCGAGTTCATCACCTACGAGCGCATTTTTTCGCCGAACACCTTCGGCCAATTTTCGTTCTTCAATCGCCATGGCACGGCGCGCCTGACGAGCAACCCGCTCTCTACGCCCGTCGTCGCGTTTCAGGATCGCACGCTGCAAAACACGGGCGGCATCGCGGCCGTCTCGCTCACGCGCGGCAGCCACAACATCAAGATCGGCGGCCAGTTCACCGTCACGCCCGTGCGCGAGGAGTTCAGTTTCTACCCGACCGCGCCCTTCGAGGATTTCACCGGCGAAGACGGCGAAACTGTGCCGAATCCGATCAACTCGTTCAGCCCCACCAATCCCTTCCGCTTCAACGACCGCCGAACTGGACGGCTGTTCAGCGCCTACATACAGGATCGCTTTTCGCCGTTTCACAATTTCACGATTGACGTCGGCGTGCGCTACGACAACTACAAGCTGATCATTAAAGAGGACGCCTTCAGCCCGCGCATCGGCGTGGCCTATTTCATCCCGCGCACGCAGACGACGCTGCGCGCCTCCTACAATCGCCTGTTCCAAACGCCCCCGGCAGAGAATCTGTTGCTCGCGAGTTCGGCCGAGGCCGCCGCGCTGTCGCCGCTCGCCGTGGTTCAGGGTCAGGCGGGCGTGCTCCCGATTCTGCCCGACAAGCAACACGTCTACGAGGTCGGCGCGCAACAGGCGCTCTCGCGCTTCCTGCGCATTAACCTGACCGTCTATCAAAAGCGCATCACCAACTTCGGCGACAAGGATCAATTCTTCGACACGGGGATCATCTTCCCGATCACGATCTCGGCCGGCCGCGTCACGGGCGAGGAACTGCGGCTTGAGACTGCGGACTTACGCGGCTTCCGTGCCTTCGCCTCCTATGCCAACGCGCGCGCCTACGGCATCACGCCGATCAACGGCGGCCTGTTTCTCGGCGAAGCGGTCGAGAGCCTCGAAGTGCCCGGTCTCAAGTTTGCCAACGACCACGACCAGCGCAACTCGGCTCAGTTTCAACTCAGTTACAACCACGCGCGTTCCGGCATCTATGCCAACTTCGGCGGCCGCTACGATTCCGGCTACCCGACCGATGTCGAACCCGGCACGACGCGCGAGGATTTCGCGGCCGCAGGCTTCGACCCGCGCCTCTATAACGAAATCGACTTCGAGCGAGGCCGCACCAAACCGCGCACCATCCTCAATTTCTCCGTCGGCGCTGACTTGCTGCGCGAACGCCGCGCTTCGCTCAACGTGCAGTTCGACGTGCAGAATTTGACGAACACGCTTTTTCTCTACAACTTTGAATCGGTCTTCAGCGGAACGCACATCGGATTCCCGCGCCTCTTCAGCGGGCGGCTCTCCGTGCGCTTCAAATAAAACTCGACGGCGGCGGGCGCGTCTCCGGTTGATAATTTAACCGGCCGGCTGCCCGTCGCCCGACAAAACATGGAACTTTACCGGCCTGCCGCACGTCTAAAGTTTTGCTGTTCAGGCAAAATCAGGCGCGCGGCAGGCTGTTTCCGCCCACAGCGTTGACACTTCTCGTAATGCACCGATAAAATACAGCCCTCGCTAATGAGTAGCTCTGGCCTCCGACGAATTTGAGGTTCAAATCGTGAGTCTCGTAAAGATCATCATCATCACTATCGCGGTCATCCTGACGATCCTGTTCTTCGGGCGATTCTTGTTTTAGCCTGACGGCGGCATGACCCTTCCTCGTCCAGTTCCTTCCCGGCGACACGTCCATACACGCGCCGCCCGCTCCAAATTCCTGTTCTCTCTACTCGCGCCCTCGCTCGTCCTGTTTCTCAACGCCGGCATCTGTGCGCAAACGCCTCAGACGCCCGTCGTGCTCGAAGACGATGAAGTCCTGCGCGTCAATACCGATCTCATCACCGTGCCCGTCGTCGTCACCGACGCGCGCGGGAAACGCCACGCCAACCTGACGCTTCAAGACTTCGAGGTGCGCGACGGTGGGCGTCCAGTCAAGCTCGACTACTTCTCCACCGGCACGGAGCGCGTCGCGATGCTTTTCGCGCTCGACACCTCAGGCAGCGCACGCCAACACATCACTCGACAGACCGAGGCCGCGCTCGCCATGTTCACGCGCTTCGGCACCAACTCCCGCATCGCCGTGCTCCCGTTCGCGGAACAGGCCGAGTTCGCGCTTCCCTTCACGACCGACATGAACCGCGCGCGCGACGCATTCCAACTCTCCGCACGCCGCGGACGATATACGGCCATCTTCGACGCCGCCTCCGTCGCCGTCCGCGCCTTCAACGTCGCCGGGGCTGACGCGCGCGAACGTCGCATCATCCTTCTGTTCAGCGACGGTCTGGACACCATCAGCCGCACGCCGCACACCTCCGTCATCAACGATGCGCGCCTGCGCGGCGTCTCCATCTACGTCATACACTTTCCCCTGTTCACGCCTCGCGACGGCCGACTCGTCGCGCGCCGTTCGGCCAAAGGTTTTCGCGAACTGGCCGAGCAGACCGACGGCCACTATTTCCAACTCGGCGACGCACGCACAGCGCTCAACCCGCGCGCCACGTATGATCTCGCGCCCATCTTCCGCGCCATCACCGAAGATTTGCAGAGCCAGTACATCCTCGGCTACTACCTCGACGACGCCGCGCGCGCGCACAATGACCATCGCCTTCAGGTGAAACTAACGCCGGCACACAAACGCCTCCGCGTTCAGGTGCTCCGCGACAACTACAATCTCAAACAGTAAGAGCGTGAATCGTGAATCGTAAATCGTGAATAGATTAAAAACCGCTTTTCTCTATTCACGATTTACGATTCACGATTTACTGTTTTATCTTGTCACCAAACAATTATGAGCGAACAGAACCACCGAGGATTGCGAAGCATACGCCGCGCGCTGTTGAGCGTGTCGGACAAAACGGGACTCGTCGAATTTGCACGCGCGCTCGGCCGTTTCGGCGTCGAACTGCTGAGCACGGGCGGCACGGCGCAAGCCCTGCGCGAGGCGGGCATCGAAGTGCGCGATGTGTCCGAGGTCACGGGCTTCCCCGAAATGCTCGACGGGCGCGTCAAG
>DASVPS010000054.1:0-32872 GCA_036389555.1 Pyrinomonadaceae bacterium | reverse complement strand
GTCAGAGTTCGCCCGTGCCCTCCAGATAAATTCCGATTGAAACTTGAACAGGAGATTGTGATGCTCGCTTACCTCACCCAAAGCGAAATAGCCTTACATGCCGCAGATATTGAGAGAGAATTCACACGATTGATGGCGCATCCCCGCTTGGCCGTCAAGAAATCCAGCACCAAGCAGTGGGATTTCTTTCGCCACTGTTTCAAGGTCTTAATGGATCAGGACAGCGGAGACTTCGCTTGTGAGAGCGGGAAGGCCACCGATTACACTTACGAGATTTTAAGCAAACTGAGAGAGTATTATTCGAAACCAACGCAAGAGTCGATCAAGTTCAAGTTCTGGCTCGATGACGGGCGGGGAAAGCGTACATTATTAGGCGACCAACACGATTACGCCTGCTCCAACGGGTATTTACTGCTCATCATCCCAACCGACCCCGCCTTGAATACGATCAATCAAGTGCGCGGAACTTTATCGCGCGTCATAGACGATGCCATGCACGCCGAGTATGAGGCTTACCGGAAGTTGGAGTTGAAGCCGGGAGAGTTGGACGCGCTGAAAGAACAGTTGGCGAAACACTTTGTTCCCGACGAGCAGGCTTACGAGCAAATAGTCCACAGTCTGGAAGAGCACGGGGCGCACAAAGAAATAATCTCGAACAGTGATAATCCGTCCACGAGACCTCAATTGAAGAAGGTCGAATCGGTGAAGATGGTCGGAGAGTCGGCGAGCGTGAACGTAGTGGAATACTGGAACCTTCACTGGTTTTCCGCCGAGCACAAGGTTTACGTTAAAACATATCATGGACAAAACAAACAGACTTACACGCTGATCAATCAAGATCGGGTGTGGAAGGTGCAGAGGAACACTTACAACTGCCCGCGAGGATTAATGTATAACTTCAAAAAACCTACCGAAGGTGCGCGCTGAGGTGCGCTCAACTCTTCAGGCACGGTTACGAGGGCGACGCCGCCGGACTCATCATCAGTTTCCCCGGCTTCCGCCAGAAGAAGCTGAACGAAAAATACGCCGGGCTGGAAAAAGCGTGACGATTGCGGAATGCGGATTTCGGAATGCGGATTGAAAAGACAATTTAATCATTAATTCATTGATTCAATGATTCATTGAACCGATGAATCAATGAATCAATGAATCAATAAATTAATTCTTACTAATCCGCATTCCGCATTCCGCATTCCGCATTTGAATCATTTATCTTTTCTCGTCTCCCTGTCATAATTCCGCAGCGCTCCGGCGGTCTCCCTGCTATTGCCGCTAACCTTGAGAGCCATTATTCAACGTAAGGAATCGAGAAGCATGAAGTTCCCCCTCTCCGCCCTGCGGCGCGGCGCGGCGCTCGTCGCCGTCGCGTCGTTGCTCGTGCCCATCTGGGCGCAGCGTCCCGCCCCGAAGCCCGCCGTGCCGCCCGCGAACACGACCCGAACGCAGCAGACGCCCGCAGCCGAGCGGATTCCTGCGGTGACGTTCGACACGCTGCTCTCGGCGGACGCTTACGGCGTCTACGCGGAGATGCGTGCGGTCGGGCGACATGCCAACTCGCAGGAGATCGCGCAACTGATTGCGCCGCTCAGGCTCGAAGGCGGCGCAGCAGGCGCGCCCGACGAGTTGCTGGCGTTGTACGAGTTCATCAAGTCGCACGCGGATGCGCTGATGTCCGCGCGTCTGATGTTCGCGACGATGCCCGTGCGCGCGGGGCTGCCCGAAATATTGCTCGCCGTGGAAATGCCGTCGGTCGAAGAGGCGCGAAAGTTCGTGCCGGAGTTGAAGGGATTCGTCGCCGCCAACATCGCGCCGCAGCCGAGCGTCGCGCCGCAGCCGTCGGCGACTGTCACGACGAGCGCGACGCTGGAGACTTCAAACAGGGTGCGTCGGCGTGGCAGGCGACGCGCAGCAGAGGCGACCGCCGAGAACGCGACCGACGCGAGGCGCGCGAAGCCAACGCCCGCGCCGCAGTTTCAAATCAAACGCGCGGGCAGTCTCATCGCGATGAGCAGCACGAACTTCACGTTCAAGGATTTGCACGGAGCGGATCAGGCTCTGCTCGTCAACGAACCGGGCTTTCAGGCCGCGCGCACGCGCTTCAGCACCGACACGCTCTTCGTCTATTTCAACACCGTGCGCATGACGAACAGCACGAAGCAGCGCATGGAAGCGTTGGAGAAAGAGTACCGGCGGCAGGAGGAGTTGGCGCAGGCCGAGGCGCGCAAGCGCGGCACGCAGTCGAACTCCAACCTGATCGTCGAGGATGAAACGGTCGGCGGCGGCGAAGGCAACTCGAACCTGAGCATGGGCGGGAACATGAACTCTTCCGCCACGCTCAGCGGGAAGATGAACGCCGCGAACGTCAACGTCGCGACCACGCCGGAAGATGAGATGCAGCCCCCGCCGACGCCCGAAGGGACGCCCGAACCGACGCCCTCGCCGAAGAGCGAAAAGGAGTTGGCAGAGGAACGACAGCGCGAGCAGTCGCGGCAGTTCGCGCAGGCTATCGGGTCGCTCGCCATGGGCGGACGACCCGACAGCGGTGATGCGTGGCCTGAGTCTATCGGCGTCGGCGCGTCGCTCGACGGAGAGACGCTCGTCGTGCGCGGCCTCTTCATAGATCTCTCCTGCGATCAGCCGTTGCGCCCGATTCCCTTTCTCCCCGTGCTGCTCTCAGGCCCGTCAATCGCCGCCGAAGCGCCCACGGTGCTGCCCGCCGACACGGACATCTTCGTCAGCGTCTCGCTCGACCTGCCGCAGATGTACGACTATCTCGCCTCGCTGATGAAAATCGCCGACCTCATCCCCACGCAGGAAGAAGGCAAAGGCGGTTTCAGCGAACAACTCGCGGCGTTCGAGAAGACCAACAACTTTCGCATCCGCGAAGAACTGCTCGCCGCGCTCGGCAACGAGATCGCCGTCGGCATGCCCGGCGGACGATTCTTCGGTAGCCGCGCCGCGCCGCGGAAAACCGATGATTCCTCTACGCCTCCGCAATCAGGCCCCATCGCCGTCATCGCTTTGAACGACAAAGAGAGTTTGCAGAAACTACTGCCGCGCGTCCTGAACTCCATCGGCTTCGCGGGCGCAACCGAACAGAGCATCATCGAGAAGCACGGTCAGGTGGAGGTGCTCACCTTCTCGAACGGCACGCTCGCCTTCATCGACCGCTTCCTCGTCAGTGCGCCCGATGCGGCCACGATGCGCCGCGTCACAGATGCCTACAACAGCGGCGAGACGCTCGCCAACAGCGAACGCTTTCGCGACCCGACGAGGTGGCAGTCCAAGCAGGCCATCGGCCAACTCTACCTCGCCAATGCGATGCTCAAGGGCATGTTCGAGGAAGTGACCAACTCCGTCGATGACATTGACGACCCGGCCATCCGTGCCTACCTCCTGCGGCTCGACCCGGAGCCCGGCGCGGTCACGCACCTCGTCACGCGCGAAGCCGACGGCCTCATGCACGAACTACGTCTGCCGAAGAACCTGCTCTCGCTCTTCACGGCCAGTTCACTCGTCAGCCAGAAACTGGCGACCATCCGCATCAACGAATCCATGGCGCACTGGAAACTGCAAATGATCCACAGCGCGCAGCAAGCGCACAAAGCGAACCAAGGCCGCTTCGGCACGCTCGCAGAACTCGAAGCCGGCACGTTCATGAACAACGAGCTTCGTAGTCATCTAGTGCAGGAAACAGAGGGCTACGAGGTCAAGGTCTCCGTCTCCGGCGACAAGTACGAGGCCACCGCCACGCCCACCGGCTATCCCAAACTCGGCCGCCGCTCCTTCTACATAGACCAGACCGGCTCTCTGCGCGGCGGCGACACCGGCGGCAAACCCGCCACGGCGTCAACGCCGATCATCGAATAAGAGAGCGTCGGGGCATGAACGCGGAACGATGAACTGAAAGCGGGAGACAGGAAACAGAGTTCAGGAGTCAGAAGGAAGGCGAGAGAGCGTTTTATTCCGGCTCTTGACTTCTGACTCCTGAATTCTGTTTCCTGTCTTCTCCTTCATCGTTCCTACTTCATCCTTTCGCCTTCCTCGTTTCGTCAAACTTTTCTCGCGCGGATCGCATCGCGAGGCGCAAGCGCGCGCCGCCGCGCCCGTTCTTCCAGTGGCGTTCAACAAATTTCGCACACACATTTTCGGAGGCTGTTCAATGAGACTCAAATTTTTCGTCGTCACTCTGCTCGTACTGTCTATGAGCGCGCAGGCGCAGACGCGCCGCCCCACGCGCCGCACTGCCGCGAACACGCGCGCAACCGCCGCGGCCGTCGTCCTCCCCGCGACCGCGCCCGCAGAGCGATACGCGCTCGACCGCGGCGAGCGCGGCAGCGCGTTGGGACAGACGTTGCCCATCCGCCGCGTCATCCTCTACAGCAACGGCGTCGCCTACATCGAACGGCGCGGCATGGTATCGGGGCATGCGGAGGTCAACCTGTCTTTCAAACAGTCGCAGGTGGACGACGTGTTGAAGTCTATGATCGTGCTCGATCTCGGACAGGGGCGCATCGGCGCGGTCAGTTACAACTCGTCCGCGCCGCCCTCTGCGCGCATCGCGGACATCCCCTTCTCCGTCGCCTCCGCCACACAGAGCAGCGGGCTGGCCGGAGTGCTCGGCCAACTGCAAGGCGCGCGCGTCGTCGTCACCACGACGGCCAACCGCACCGCCACCGGCTCGCTCCTCACGGTCGAAGAACGCCGCTCGCAGATCGATTCGACGAAGCCCGCCCTCGTCACGCATGCGCTCGTCATCGCGTCCGAAGGCGGCGAGCTGTCGAGTTTCGACCTCGCCGACGTGCGCTCCGTGAAATTGATCGACGAGGGCACGCGGCGCGACATCGCCGAGTTTGCCAGCGCGACCGCCGCAGCGCGTCGTCGCGATGCGAAGACCATCGTCGTCACCTCGGACGGCGCGGGCGCGCGCGAGATGCTCGTCAGCTACACGGTCGCCGCGCCGATCTGGAAGACCACTTATCGCGTCGTGTTGGACACGGCGGGCAAGCCCTTCTTTCAGGGCTGGGCTATCGTTGACAACGTGAGCGAAGAGGATTGGAACGAAGTGCAACTCTCGCTCATTTCCGGCACGCCGGTCTCGTTTATCCAGCCGATCCAGAAACCTTTCTACCGCTACCGCCCCGTCGTGCCGATGCCCGGCGACCTGCGTCTCAATCCGCAAGTCTACGAACCCGGCGAGGGAAATTTCAGCGCGAACGGCATGGGCAGCATGATGGATCAGCAGCGTGGGATGATACTGCCGCCCCCGCCGCCATCGGCGACGCCCATGCCGCGGCCGGAGTTGTCGGCGGGCAGCAGCCGCGCGCGCCGCGACCAGCGGCAGGACTTACGCCTCCAACCCAACACCGTCAACAATCTACCGCTCGGAGCGCCCGGCGAATTCGCCGTCAGCTCCGCCGACGCCGTCTCGCTCAGCGAGGCGATCACGAGCGGCACAAGCGTCGAAGCGGCGGCCGAGGGCAGCGAAGTCGGCGACCTGTTCGAATACCAGATCGGGCAGCCCGTCACCGTCAAGCGCGACCGCTCGGCGCTCATTCCCATCCTGCAAACGCGCATGGAAGGCGCGCGCGTCTCCATCTTCAACGAAGCCGCGCGCCGCGACCGCCCCATGAGCGGCATGCTCCTGAAAAACACCTCCACGCTCACGCTCGAAGACGGCGCGATGACCATCATCGACGGCAACGCCTACGCGGGCGAGGCGCTCATGGAACGACTCAAACCCGCCGAGCAACGCCTCATCTCCTTTGCGCTCGACCTCGGCACGCTCGTCAGCGTCCGCCAGAAAGATGATCGCGCGCCCGCCTTTCTCGTACGCATCCTGAACGGCGTCTTTCAGGCGCACTATCACCGGCAGGACAAGAAGACCTACACGCTAGCGAACCAGACCGCGCACCCGCGCGTCGTCTACGTCGAGCACCCGGTCAGGGCGGGTTGGGAATTGGACGACAAAGAGACGCCCAAACCCGAAGGGCGCAGCGCACGCTACTACCGTTTTCGCGTCGAACTCAAACCGCACGAGCGCGCGGAGTTGACCGTCACCGAGCGGCAGGCGCTCATGGACACCTTCGCGCTCACTAACGTCACGTCCGATCAACTCAGCCTCTTCGTCTCGCGCGGCTACATCGACGACGCCACGCGCGCCGCTCTCCAAAAGATCGTCGAGGTCAAGAGCCGCCTCGCCGCCATCGACGCGCGCCTTCAGGCGATAGAGGCCGAGATCAACGAGATCGGCGAGGATCAGACGCGCCTGCGCGAGAACATCGAAACGCTCTCGCAGACCGCCGAGGCCAAACAACTGATCGCGCGCTACGTCGCCAAGGCCGATCAGCAGGAGACGCGCATCGAACAACTGACGAAGGAGCGGCAGGCCGCCAACGAAGAACGCGCGCGACTCCAACAGCAACTCGACGCAGCCATCCGCGCCCTCTCCTTCGACCGCAACCTGACGGAGTGAGCAGACGACAAACACCGATCATCTGCGCCTGTGTTCAGGTAAATACGTCGAACACGAGCCGCACATAACAAAGAAGGCGGCCGGGAAACTATTCCCGGCCGCCTTCTTTGTTATTCACACGAATGATCCGCGCGATTTACTTCGTCAACTCGTCCGCGATCTCTTTGGCGTCGAAAATCTTGCGGAGTATTTCGAGCATCCCGCGCGAGTCCACGGAGATCGTGCGGTTGATCGATTCGTCGTAGTAGAAGTTACCGACGATTGACTGGCGGTTGCCGTCGAAGACGAGGCCGATCAGTTCGCCCTTCTTGTTGATGAGGGGCGAGCCTGAATTGCCGCCGATGATGTCGTTGGTCGAGACGAGATTGAAAGGCGTCTTCGGGTCAACCGCAGACTTCTTCTCCACCCAGCGCGGCGGCAGGATGTATGGAAACTTGTTGCCCTTCAAAGTCACGCGCTCGTAGAGTCCGCCGAGCGTGGTGTAGGGCGCAACCTGCTTGCCGTCCTCGGTGTAGCCTTTGACTGCGCCGTAGGAGAGGCGCAGCGTGAAGGTTGCGTCCGGGTAAATCTTGTCGCCTTCGGTCTCGAACAGGGCGCGCGCGATCTTGGCGTAAGCCGAGCGTTCGACGCCGAGCACTTCGTTGTTGTAACGCTTGCTCAACTCGCGTGCTTCGCGGTCAATGCTGCGCGCCAGTTGGATCATCGGGTCGGTCGATTCGTCAATCGCCTTTTTGCCGCCCGCCGCGAGTTGCTTGCGATAAGCCGCGTCTTTCAACTTCGAGCCGTCGATCAATTCGGCGGCGCGCGCTTCGGGCGTCTTGCCCATGAGCACGCGCTTGACGAGTTCGTGATCCGCGCCGTATGCCTCGCGCATGAAGTCGAGCGAATCGGCGAGTTTCATCCGCTCGTAATCGTCGTACATGTTGGTTTGCGCAAACAGCACGTTTTCGAGCGAGGCGCGGCGCGCGTCTGTGAATTCGGGGAGGCGTTCGGCGTTCGGCTTCGCGCTCTCCTCGGCGAGGCGCACGAGCGTGCGCGCGTAGTTGAAGAGCACTGTGTTGAAACCGGCGGCGAGGTCGAGGAAGCGGCGGTCGCGCTCGTAGGCGGCCAGATCGCGGCGACCTTTGGCGATGGCATCCCAGGCGTCGCCATACTCTTTCTGCCGCTGCGGGTTCGACGTGACGGCCTTGCGCAGCGCCTCCTCCGACTTCTGCTTGTAGGAGATGAGCGTCGGGTCTTTCAAGCCGCCGAGTTGGCCGCGATAAACCTTGAGCGAGTTCTGCGTGCTGTTGAGTTCGTTCTGGCCGCGGCGCGTCTGCTCCTCGCCCATCGCCATGTACTTCTTCAAGAGGGCTTCGCGGCGTTCGAGCATGCGGATAACGAGCGGGATGCTCGTGTCGCGGAGCGCCTCGATGTGCGCCACGGTGTTCAGGCGCTGCGTCGAACCGGGATGGCCGGTGACGAAGACGAGGTCGCCTTCCTTCGTGCCTTCCTTCGAGAACCTGAGATAGCTGTCGGGGCGCGCGGGCTTGCCGTTCTCGTAAGCGCGCACGAGCCCCATGTCGACGTTGAAGCGCGGGTACTCGAAGTTGTCCGGGTCGCCGCCGAAGAACGCGGCCTGAAATTCGGGCGCGAAGACGAGCCGCACGTCCGTATATTTTTTGTAACGATAGAGATTGTACCTGCCGCCCTGATAGAGCGTCACCACGTCGCTGCGGAGACCCGTTTTTTCGGTGGACTCCTTCTCGATGGCAGCAATCGCCGTGCGGCGCGCGTTGAAGGCCTCGCCGGCCGCCATCTCCGGCTTGACCGACGCATTGACGCGATCCGTCACGTCCTCGATGCTCTGGAGCACGTTGAGTTCATAGCCGGGAATCTTGAGTTCTTCGGCGCGCGTGCGGGCAACGAAGCCGTTCTTGGCATAGTCGCGCTCGGCCGAACTGAGTTCGCCGACGGCGTCTTCGATGATGTGGTAGTTGGTCAGAACGAGGCCGTCCGGCGAGACGAACGAACCCGACCCGTTAGGGAAACGCACCGAGGCGAGTTGCAGTTTCTTGAGGAACTCGTCGGTGACTTCAAAACCATACTTGCGTTTAATCTCGGCACGCGGCACCTGATTGAAAGGCCACATGCCCTCGTCGGCGCGCGCCGTCACACCGGCCAGGGATGAAAAAGCGATCAGCGCCGCCAGCAGCGACCGCGACAGTTTTCTGAAATTCATATCGTTCCTCGAAAAGGTTAAATTTGTTGGGAGTGAACTTGTTTAGAGTATCATAAGCCGCGACAGGATGCCTCTGCAACGGGTTTCAAGTTTCGGGTTTCAGGTTTCAAGTTCAAGCGCGAAAAACCTCAGACCTGAAAACTGAAACTCGAAACCTGAAACTTATTATGCGGAACGAGGAAATCGCCAGACGCTTCCAACGCCTCGCGCTCATCATGGAGATACGCGGCGACGACCGCTACCGCGTGCGCTCCTACCGCAACGCCGCAGAGGTGCTTGAGACGTGGCCTGTGCCGCTCGCCGATGTCGCGCGCGAAGAGGGCGCGAAGGGCTTGCAGGCGATCCCTTCGGTCGGCAAGGCCATCAGCGGCAAGATCGTGGAACTCTGCGAGCGCGGCACGTTCGAGGCTTACGAGAAACTCGTCGCCGAGACGCCCGAAACCGTGCTCGATCTGCTCGACGTTCCCGGCATCGGCATCAAGACCGCCGCCACGCTCCACCAGCAATTCAAAATCTCCTCGCTCGACGACCTCAAGAAATTCGTCGCGGGCGGCGGCCTCGACATGGTGGACGGCGTGGGCGAGCGGACGGCGGAGCGCATCATTGCGAGTTTGCACCTGAGCAAGCCCGCCCGGTAAAAATTTGCACGCACCCATCCCCTAACTTTCTGGAGACACAAGATGAACTATCCCCTGGAAATTAATTTCAAACTGCTCGCCATCGCACAGCAACTCTCCGCCAGAGATGCGCAGGGCAACCTGATCTTTTACGTCAGACGCAAAGCCTTCAAGCTGAAGGAGGCGATCACGGTCTTCGCCGACGTAGAACAGACGCGCCCGCTCTATCACATCAACGCCGACCGGGTGCTGGACTTCTCCGCCCGTTACAACTTCACAGACGCGGCGGGCAACGCGCTCGGCTCGATCAAACGCCGCGGCATGCGCTCGCTCTGGAAGTCTCATTACGACATCGAAGACCGGGGCGGCGCTGTCCTGTCCCTTCAGGAAGAGAACGCATGGATCAAAGTCTTCGACAGCCTGCTCGGCCAGTTGCCCGTCGTCGGCGCGCTCACGGGCTACCTGTTTCACCCGGCCTATCTCGTCACACGCCCCGACGGCACGGTGCTTTTGCGCATGGAGAAACGCCCCGCTTTCTTCGAGGGCAAATTCAGCGTCGAGCGGCGTGCGGCGGCGCTCGCCCCCGCCGAAGAGACGCCCGCGCTGCTCGGCATGTTGACGATGATTTTACTGGAACGAAGTCGCGGCTGAAGCGTGACGAGGCCACGACCGGCCGGGGGTTTTATACGTGCCCGTCATCCCGCGTCAACGCGGCTTGCCGGGCACGTTCGGCAGCGATTCCACGAGGTGATCGAAGGCGAGCCAGAGACTCCAGCTATGATGGTAGAAGGCGACGGGAAAGAGTATGGCAACGACTGAGAGACACGTCAGGACTAACTCGAAGCGCGTGTTGATGACGGGCAGGGACAGAACGTAGAGGACGAGTATCACGAACTCCGTCGAGACCACGTTCGCCATGATCGCGCCGACGAAGAAGCCGTCCTCGCGTTTGAACAGCGCGTCGCACGTCGAGCATTGATGCTTGATGTGAAAAGGACTTCGGACGATTGAAGACTCGCCGCAGGCCGGGCACCTGAGGCGCAGGGCGCGCAACAGCGTTTTAATAATCGGGCGTCGTTCCCTGTTCACATCTTTTCACACCCGCTCAACACGACGCCCCCTCGTGTGCGCCACTCTCTCACACGCGGCTCGTCGCCACCATCACGCCTTCGGCCTGTCGTTTGACGATGACGAGCGTGATGTCGTCGCCGGCGGGCGTGCCCTGCGCGAACTTGGTGAGGTCGGCCTCGATCTTGTCGCGGATGCCGGCGGCGGTGGATTCGAGGTAGCGCGCCACCGTGTTGTAGAGGCGCACCGGGCCATACTCTTCGCCCGCCGCGTTCTGCGTCTCGGAGACGCCGTCGGAATAGATGACGAGCGCGTCACCGGGTTGGAGTTGCGCGCGGCCTTCGCGGTAGAGGGCGTCGGGCATGATGCCGAGGGGAATGCCGCCCGCCGCAAGTTGCTCCATAGAGCCTCCGGCGTGCGCGATGAGCGGCGGGTTGTGTCCGGCGTTCAGAAACGAGAGCGAGCCGCTTGTCGGGTCGAGTTCGGCGCAGAAGAGCGTGATGAAACGGTTGAAGGGTATCGTCTCGGCGAGATAGCGGTTGACGGCGGAGATGGTGTCGCCGAGCGTCTTGTGCGCCGGAATCTGCGCGTGCATCGCCGCATGCAAGCTCGACATCAGGAGCGCGGCCGACGTGCCCTTGCCCGACACGTCGCCGAGGGCAATGACCATGCGCCCGTCGGGTCGTTCGATGAAATCGTAATAGTCGCCGCCGATCTCGTAGCAGGGGAAACTGATGCCCTGCATCTCGTAACCGGCGACGTTCGGTGCGCCGCTCGGCTGGAAGCGTTGTTGAATCTCGCGCGCGAGATTGAGTTCGCGCTCGAAGCGTTCGCGCTCCAAATCCTCTTCCATCAGGCGCGCGTTCTCGACGCGGATGGCGGCCACCGAGGCGAGCGTCGTCAAGACCGTCAGGTGATCCTGTGAGAACTTGGCTTCGGCCAGCGGCGAATCGGCGTAGATCATGCCGAAGATGCGTTCGCCGACGCCGAGGGGCACGGCGAGCACGGAGCGGATGCCCTGAATCGTCATCGTCGAGGACATGAAGCGCGGGTCGTGCTGCGCATCGGAAGTGAGCACGGAGCGACCCTGGCCTACGACCTCTTCGATGATCGAGCGACTGACCCTCACCTCGCCCGTCTCCTCCGTGCTGTTGCGCAGTTGTGCGACGCGGATTTTGAGTTCCGCGTTCGCATCGCGCAGCATGATCAAACAACGCTCGGCGGGGACGGCCTCGAAGACGAGCGCGACCACTTGCCGCAGAGTCTCGTCGAGCGTCGCGGGCGCGAGCAGCGTGACCGAAACCTTGCTGATGAGCGCGAGCAAGTCGCTCTGGTGGACGGTGTTCGAGGCGGCGCGCGTGGAATTGATGATCGTACCGACGGCGGCGGCCGGGCGGGGCTGTTCGGCCGAGCCTTGCGTGCGCGCGTCTTCGATGGCTTCGAGCAGGCCGGACGTTGAGCGTTGGTCGGAGTTGAGCGCGATGGTGGCTTCGGGGAGCGAACCGGCGGCCGGGTCGGCGATCATGGTTGCGCCCGCGCCCGCGTCTTTGTCACGAAAGACGATCTCGGTTTCGCCGATCTGGATGCGCCCGCCCGGCGTGAGCGTGAGGGCGGCTTCCACACGGTCGCCGTTGTAGAGCGTGCCGTTGGCCGACCCCAGGTCTTGCAGAACGTAGGCATCGCCCTCGCGCCGCACCTCGGCGTGGACGCGCGAGGCGAACGGGTCGGGGATGCACACGTCGTTGCGCGCCGAGCGGCCGATGGTAATGCGCAGGCGGCCGAGCGGAAACGTGTCGGGCGCGCGGTCGGGATAATTAACGATGAGGTCAGGCATATCTTTTTTGTTAATCGTGAATCGTAAATCGTGAATAGACTAAAACAGTTTTTCTCTATTTACGATTTACGATTCACGATTTACGTCTTCACTGGCTTGGTTGATTTCTTCTTCGATCAAGTTCCCTGCCGAGTTGTTCCTCGTAGGTGGCGGACTGGGCGCGGAATTTGCCGCGGCGCGCGCGTCCGAAATAGACGATTGCGGCGACGAGTTCGGCGCGTTTCAGCGAGCGCGGGTCGCGCCCCTCGGCGATGCTCAGGCCGAGATAATAACTGGCGTCGGAGTTGCCGCGCTCGGCCGCGGCGCGAAACTCCGCAACGGCCGCCCCACGGTTCGTCGCCCACAAGGCCACGCCGCGTTGATACTGATCCCCCGGCGAACCGGAAGAGGCTCTCGACGGCGTGGCCGTCGGCTGCGGCGTGGGAGACGCGGAAGATGCGTCCGATGCGCGGTTCGCTTCCTCGCGTGCGGTCGTCGCCGCTCCGCCGGGGCGCGTGGCCTCTGCGGTTTGGGTGCCGGTGTCCGTCTCGTCTTCGTCCGAGGGCGTCGGCGTGGGTTGTTCGAGTTGTCGCCTGCTGGCGGCGGCGACCCTCGCGTCGGAAGACGTGTCGGCGAGACGTCGATAGATGGCGCGCGCCTCCGTCGTGCGACCGGCGAGACGCAGCGTGTCTGCATAGGCTAACTGTACGGGGTCGCGTGCGAGCGTGGCGGGGGACGCTTCGCCCAAGCCCCGATAGGATTCCAGGGCGTCGCGGTAAAGTCCCTCTGTGAACTGCGCCGAGGCGAGACTGCGCCAGACCTCCGCGTCCGCGGGCGCAAGGCGCGTGACGACGCGCAACTCTTCGATGGCCTCGCGCCGCGAACCGTTCGCGAGCAGCAGGCGCGCGAGCCGTCTGTGCGGTTCGGCGTTCGAGGGGTCGAGCACGGCCGCTTCACGCAGACGCGCCACGGCCTCTGCCGCGTTGCCCGAAGCGGTGAGCGCATCGGCCTCTGCCAACTTCGCGTCCAACAGTTGCTTCGGATCGTTCGTAACGGGCGCGACCTCGCCGCCGGCGACGACCGGCGGCGGCGCAGTTTCGGAGGCGCGCCGGAAACCGCGCGCGCCGAACCACAGGGCTGCGACCACGCAACCGATGACGACGACCGACAAAACCGCAAGCCCCATCCCCAGCCACACGCGAAAGGCGCGCGCCTCGTTGGGCTGTGCCGGGGAAGGCGGCGCAGGCGGCGACGCGGGTTGCAGCGATCCGGTGGGTGAGAGAATGACCTGTTGCGGCGCGTCGTTGAAGTGCGGCTTGCCGCCCGCGCGCGCGGCGACGGAAGCCGCAGCGGCGGCGGCGTCCGCCGGTAAGTTGCGCGAGGTGAGCGGCCGCACGGGGATCGTGATCTGCGTCTGTTCGGGATCGTAGTCGCCGGGCGCGGAGCCGTGCGAAGAGTTGGTTTGAAGACTGTCGGATCGGTGCGCGGACGAAGAGTGACGCCCCTCGCGCGCGTCGCGTGCGGAGGCGAACTGGCTGTTGTCCGGCCTGCCCGGTTCGGCCTCTCGAACTTCCCTCGCCTGTGTGCCGCGTCTCCACAGATCGTACATCTCTTCGGGCGTGACTTCGGAGGTGTGCGGGGCGGCGGATTGCTCCGGGGGATTCTGGATGATCTCGTTCGTCGGAATCTGGCCGGACAGGGGAACGGTGGCGGCTATGGGTGAGACGTTCTCGCCCGCATCGCCGGGCGTGCCGCGGCGTTGGAGCGGCGCGCCGCAATGACGGCAGTAGCGCGCGTCGGGCGGAGCCAGAACATCGCAACTGGGACAAATCTTCGTCATCCGTCTCCTCTTAAAACGTGGGAGTTGAATTTTAACGCATCCGTGGACGTGCGCCGCCGACGAGTTCGCGGACGACTATCGTGCCGGCGATGCGGTCGTGCAGCGCGCGCCCCTCCGCATCGAAGGCGGCGAGGAGAAATCCGAGGCCGAAGGTGAGGAGTGAGACGAGGTAGCCGAGCGTGTGGCGCAGCGTGGCGTGGCCGAAACCGAGCGGCTCGCCGTTCTGTCGCTCGATGCGCAGGCCGGTCGCCCACTTGCCGACGGTCGTGCCCGTGAAGACGGGCAGCACGAGAAAGTTGACGAGCAGCACGGCGAGTGAGAGCAGGTAGCCGATGCCGAGCGTCGCCTCGCCCGTCAGGCTGACGCTGCCGCCGAGCGTGCGCGCGAAGAGTGTGGCGAACGCAATGATCGCCACCGCCAGCGTGTAGTCGACAAGGAGCGCGCCGCACCTGAGCGAGAAGGGCGCGCGCACCCTGCGCCGCCGCGCTTCCACCACGACGCGCCCGCGCTCTCGCACCTGCCCCTGCTTGCGCTCCGCCAGCCTCGCTTCCATCTGTGTCATTAGTAAAAACGTCCGTCGTCAGTGGTCAGTGGTCAGTTGTTCTTTGTCAGTTGTTCACACTCATCTGTTAGTTACTCACGCGAGAGCCGAGTGCAACGAACGACTGGCGACGGACAACTGACTACGGATTATCCTATCAAAAAGTGGAGCGTGGTTTCACCGAGACGCAGTTTGTCGCCGCTCTCAAGCGCGCGCGGCTGGTGCGGCGCGAGCCGCAAACTGTCGTTCAAGACCGTCCCGTTGACCGAGCCGAGGTCTTCGACGAGGTACACGTCGCCTTTGCGGAAGATGCGCGCGTGGCGGCGCGAGATTTTGGTCTGCGGGTCGAACTTCGACAGGTCAACCTCCGGGAAAATCTGCGAGTGCGGGTCGCTCCTGCCGATGTGGCTCGACTCCTTGTGCAACTGGAACGAAGAATCAAGCTCGGTTGTTCCCATCACGACCAGTTTCGCCGTGGCGCGCGCCGTACGCAAGGCCGCGCTCGCGACGGCGAGCGGCTGGCGCTGGCCGCAGTGTGCGCAGTACACGTCGTCGTAAGCGATGCGCCCGCCGCAGAAGCCGCAGTAGACCATCTCGACCTGCATCGTCTTCATGCCGCCGCGTTCGCCCTGCGCCGCGCCGTAAGTGACCGCCCCGGCGCGCAGTTTTTCGAGGTGCGCCGAGAGCACGTCGCGCAGTTCGGCCGCCGAGCGAAAACGATCTTCGGGCTTGTAGCCGACGGCGCGCATCAGGATCGCCTCCATCTCGTTCGAGAGCGAGGGAGCGAGTTGGCGCGGGCGCGGGTTCTTGTTGAAGTCGAAGATGAGCAGCGGATTATCCTGCGGGTCGGTGCCGGTCAGGAGATGAAACATCGTCGCGCCCAGAGAGTAGATGTCTGAGCGCGGTTCGACCTTGCCGCTGAACAGTTCGGGCGGCGCGTAGCCCATCGTGCCGACAGCCGTGACGCCCTTCTCGTGCGTCGTCACCCAGCGCGCGATGCCGAAGTCGATGAGCATGACGCGGCCGGAATTGCCGTCGATCATGAGGTTGGCGGGTTTGAGATCGCGATAGATGATCGGCGGGTTGCGACGGTGCAGATATTCGAGCACGTCCGCCACCTGGCACGCCCAATCGGTGACGGTCTTTTCGTCAATGCGTCCGCCGGGGGCGTTCCTCAGGCGTGCGAGGAAGTCGCCGCCGGAGATGTACTTCATGACGAGGTAGAAGCGTCCGGCCTCGTCGTCGTAGAAGTAATCGTAGATGGTCGGGATCGAGGGATGTTCGAGCGAAGCGAGGAGCATCGACTCGCGCTTGAAATCGTTGATCGCCTTTTCGTGCTGCGACTCGTCGATGTTCGACTGAATCATCTCCTTGACGGCGCGCGGCTGGTCGCCGAGGTTGCGGTCGCGTGCGAGATAGACCGCGCCCATGCCGCCGCCGCCGATGCGCCGCGCGATTTCGTAGCGCCCGTAGAGGATCGTGCCCGGGTCGAGTTGCTTGGCCTGATGGCGCAGCCGACCCGTCGAGCCGGAACGCGACGTGCCGCCCACTGCGTTCGTCTTGCTGCCGCCGACGCCGCTGCCTTCCCCGCCGCCCGTCACGTGCTTGCTCTCAACCGGCGTCTCGGCCGGTGTTTCGACCGGCGTCTCGGCCGGTATCTCAGCCGCCGCCTCGCCCGCCTGCTGCGCGGCCGCGGGTTCGCCTGCGGCTTCCGCCGGAGGTTGCGTAAATTGTGGAGACTGCGCATCGCCCGCCGCCGCGACATCTTCCGGTTCCGCCGTCGGCTCGGCCGCATCCTGCGCCTGATCTCTCGCCTCACCAGATGCTTCGACCGTCGAAGGCTCGCTCGCTTCTTCTTCCGCAGCCAACACAGGCGACGCCACTGCCCCCTCGCCTTCGAGCGGCGCGCTCGCGGCGCGCTCTTTTTCTTCATCCGGCTCTTTTTCAAACGCGGGCGCGGAAGCCGCGCCGAGCGCAAAGGCGACCGCCGCGTCCGACGACGACGCTGTGGCGTCAACGGGCGCACTCGTCCCTTGCGCCAGCGGTATTCCGCAGTCGCCGCAAAAACGATCAGTGGGCGTAACTTCCGCCCCGCAGTTTGGACAGGAGGACATCACACAATCTTCGGGAAACAGAACTCAGAATACAGAAGTCAGAATGAAAGCGGATGGTCTTTATTCTGTCTCCTGTTTTCTGTCTCCTGACTCCTACTTCGTCACATGAAACCGTAAAAACGTCTTGCCGATGATGATCTCGTCGCCATCATTCAGCAGTTGGCGGTCGCCGGGGAGCAGGCGTCGGCCGCGGTTGATAAAAGTGCCGTTGGTCGAACCCAAATCTTCGATGTAATACTGGCCGCCGCGTCGCGTGATGCGCGCGTGGCGGCGCGAGACTTTCGCTTCCGGATCGTCCGAGTCGAGGTCTACGTCCGGGAAGATGCCGCTGTCTGCGTCCCAACGCCCGATGTAGGCTTCGTCCTCGTGTACGGGAAATTCTTTGCCCGCCGAACGCCCTCGATTGATGACGAGCGCGGCGTGCGCGACCTGTGAGCCGCCCGCCGGGTTGCGCGGCGGCGGCGTCGCCGGCACGGGCGTCGCGCGCACGGCCGAAGCCCTGACGGCGGAGGCCGCTTCGGAGATGACGACGGGCGAAACATCGCCGCCGCTCCCGTCGTGTTTCGTCGGCGCGTCGGGCGAGATCATATCGGCAGACGAGGCCGCGCCGGAAGCGTCTGCCGCGAGCGTCACGGGTTTATTGAGCATTTGCAGGATCGGCGTCCGCCCCTCGGCGCGCGCCGTGCCAATGGCCGTGGCGAGCGGCAGCCCGCACTCGTCGCAGTATTGCGCGCCGTCCACATTTTCCGTCTGACATCGCTCGCAGGTGATCATGGTCTTACAGCCGCCCGGGTCGCAACTAATACACGGACGGATTGTAACGCGAAACGGAAAAGCTAGTAAATCGTAAATGGCGAATGGTAAATGGTGAACGGATAAAACCTGTCTTTAGCCCATTCACTATTTACCATTCGCCATTTACCATCGGCCAAATCCGAGATTTTGAAACTGTTTTTGCGCTCCCGACGTAAAAGGTTTGTCAGTTCAGGCGTTATAAGTTATGGCAGCGATAGCGCCTGGCCGCATGATTGGTCTTTACGCCCCGACTGAACGCCTGATCCCCTGAGTTAAAGGAAGTAGAAGACGTATGGCTCTGAGCCGGAAGAAGAAAATTATTATCGTGGTGGCGGCCGTGGCCGTCATCGCCATCGTCGTGATCATCAGCATCGCCGCCGGGCGCAAGGACGAACCGGAAGTGACGGTCGTGAAAGTGCAGGTGCGCCCCGAACTGCGCTCGACCGTGACAGCGTCGGGCGAGGTGCGCCCCGTCAAGTTCATCAACCTGACGAGCGAGGTCAACGGGCGCATCGAAGAGATTTTCGTCAACCCCGGCGACGCCGTGACGCTCGGCCAGCCGCTCGTGCGCCTCGACCCGACGCAGTTGCAGTCTTCGCAGGAGGCGCAGACGGCCGGCGTGCAGGTCGCCATCAGCGACGTGCAGAACGCGCGCTCGTCCGTCACCGCCGCCGAGAACAACGTCGCGCAGGCGCAGCAGGGGTTGACGGTGGCCGAGGCCGGTCTGTCGCAGGCGCGGCAGGGGGTCGTCACCTCGCAGACGAGCGTTGACCGCGCACAGGTTGATCTCAACACCGCGCAACGCGAATTGAAACGCCAGACCGAACTCGTCGAGGCGGGCGTCGCTTCGCGCGCCGAATACGACGCGGCGCGCGACCGTCTGGAACAGGCGCAGGTCGCGCTGCGCACGGCGCAGGCGCAACTGCAACAGCAGCGCATCGCGGTCGAAGAATCCAGAGCGCGCGTCAACCAGCAGAAGGTGGCCGTGCGCGACGCGCAGATCGGCGTCCAGCGCGCACGCACGGGCGTCGCTTCGAGCGAGGCGCGCGTCAACCAGCAGCAGGCCATCCTGCGCGGCCAGTCGAGCCAGCGCTCGAAGGCCACGCAACTGTCGCCCCTGACCGGCGTCGTCGCAGACATCCCCGCGCGGCAAGGCCAGTTCGCGCTCGCCAACCTGACCTCCACGCCCCTGATGACCATCGCCGACATGTCCACGATCAACGTCGAAGTCAACGTCGACGAGACGGAGATCGGCAATGTCGAAGTGGGGCAGCAGGCGAAGGTGAAGATCGACGCGCTCGGCGAAAAAGAGGTTGAAGGCGTCGTCACGCAAAAGAACCCGCTCGCCGTCGGCAAGTCCGACACGCAGGGCGGCGGTCTCCAGAACCGCGTGAACGTGCAGGAGGCGAAAGAGTTCAAGGTCATTGTCGAACTGCGCAACATGCCCGACGACGTGCGCAACGCCCTGCGTCCCGGCATGACCGCCACGGCCACCATCACGACGAAGACGAAACAGAACGTGCTCGCCGTGCCGTTGCAGGCCGTCATCGAGAAAGCGCCGCCGACCCCGACGCCCGGCAGCGGTGGCGGCGCAGCCGCGTCGCCCGCGCCCGCTGCCGCTGCTCCCGGCGAGAAGCCGAAAGAGATCAAGGGCATCTACGTGCTCGAAGGCAACAAGGTGAAGTTCCTCGAAGTGGTGACGGGGATCACTGGCGAGTCCGACATTGAGATCGTGAGCGGACTGAAAGAGGGCTTGGAAGTCATCACCGGCCCGAGCCGCGTGCTCCGCACTCTGAAGGAGAACGCGACCGTGAAGAAACAGACGCGCGCGCCCGGCGCGGGCGACGGCAAGGCGGGCGAGAGCAAGTAGGTCGAGAGTAAGTTTATGAGTAACGCTGGAACTCTGACGGCTACGCCCGTCGAACAACGTCTCGAACACGGCGACCTGCTCGCGCACGACGCCGTGCCCGCCGCGCTCATTTCGATGCGCGACATCTGGAAAACCTACCAGATGGGTTCGGAGCAGTTGCACGCGCTGCGCGGCGTCTCTTTCGACGTGCAGCGCGGCGAGTACGTCGCCATCATCGGCCCATCGGGTTCGGGCAAGTCAACGCTGATGAACCTCATCGGCTGTCTCGACACGCCCTCGCAGGGTCGTTACTGGATCAACTCCAAACTCGTCTCCGACATGGACGACGACGAACTGGCGCGCATCCGCAACAAAGAGATCGGCTTCGTCTTCCAGACCTTCAACCTGCTGGCGCGCGCCACCGCCCTGCATAACGTCGAACTCCCGCTCATCTACGCCGGCATCAGCGCCGCCGACCGCCGCGAGAAGGCGCAGGCATCTCTGGTCGCCGTCGAACTGAGCGACCGCATGACGCACCGCCCGAACGAACTCTCCGGCGGCCAGCGCCAGCGCGTCGCCATCGCCCGCGCTCTCGTCAACCATCCCTCACTCCTGCTGGCCGACGAACCGACGGGCGCGCTCGATTCCAAAACCAGCATCGAGATCATGAACCTCTTCGAGAAACTCCATGCCGAGGGCAACACGATCATCGTCGTCACACACGAACCGGACATCGCCGCGCGCGCCCATCGCGTCATCTCCATCCTTGACGGCATCATCGATAAGGACGAGCGCATCAGGTAAAAGCGGAACTGCCCGGAAGTCAACATAGACTTCCGGGCAGTTCCGCTATATTACGCTGAAATCGTGAGCTATTGTCCGGGAACAAGAATCACATCCCACGCCCAACGTCCCACCTCTGCGCCGCGCGCGTCTTTCAGTTTCGCACGGTATTTAAACCCGTTGCCGTGTTCGTCAGTTTTCTTTGATTCCTTGTAATCCAGATTTATTAGCGCAACGCTTAACTCAGGCAAGGTATGCAATTCGCTCGCTTCGGAAATGCCGTTGTGGTTGGAGTCTCGCCAGAGCCGCAAGCTGTTGTAGATGGCGTCATTACCATCTATTGCGCCGTCACGGTTGCCCCCGTTTTCCGGCTTGTCGTACTCGGCTAAAGCATTAAAGCCGTTCTTCAATAATCCCGCAGGTGGGTTTGGTTGCGGCGTGAAATTGCCGAACAATTCGAGGCCGGTATCTATAGAACCGTTCCCATCGCGGTCGAGTGACAGCCAGGCATCATCCGAGTTCGGCGTCGTCCAGGAGAACCTATGCCGGATACCATCACCGTTCAGATCAAAATCTACTCCGTGGCTGGCATTGGTCAGTGAAAACCCGTTTCCGTCAGTATCAACTATGACGGGGCTGCAGTATTGGACGCCATAAGTCTCTTCGCAAGTTCGACAAACACAATTGTAGTTATCGTACAGCCCACCCCTTCCGACACAGGCCGAATCTTCCATCCCATAAGGATCACAACCCGGCTCCCCATCTCCATTACAATTCGGTTCGCAACCGCCGCCACCATCTTCGTTCTGAGCGCCCGGATCGGTAGCAGTGCAAGTCTGCTGAATCGTATTTGGATCGGCGTTCCGGTTAGACATGAACACGTCTCGCGCATGCACCCTTTCAACAAGCGACTCGCAATTGTTGTTATTGATCGTGCCATTCATAATAGTGGCGCTGGTTGAACAAGCAGAGTCATCATAGGCGTTTGCTAGTCCGATTCGATGTCCTAATTCATGAGCGACGAGAGCGGCTAGTTGGCTAGTGGTTAGACTGTCTATTAAATCTGCGCGCACGCGAATCACGTGAGGGTAGCTGCTGGTATCTATCGAAGCACATGCGCCGCTAAAAGACTTTGCAAGAATAAAATCAGCCTGGTATCTATCGGCTTTAATCTCGAAGAAGTAATTTGTTGTATACCTCTCTGTTGGGTGGGAAACGTCGTCAATTGCCGTATTCCATCTGTTGGCGGCGGTCTGAGTCACACTTACGATTCTGGAATCAAGACCGGTTCCAGAGTTCCAGTTGTCAGGTGAACGAGAATCATTCTCAATGAAGATGTTAAGCACACGTCGGGGCGAACCGTCGTCCGCAACATCAGTTCCGTGTCCCCCTGCTAAGGGAGTTTGGTTATTGTAGCATTTAGGGCAGCCTGGATTAACGTAACCTGTATTCTCCTGCCCCAAGAGGATGAAACCGGAAGAAAAGCTAAAGAAAAGAATGCAGAGGGTGAGGGCTATATGATTACGTTTCATATATAGCTTTCGGAGTTGTTGATTTGTTTTTACATCTTTATCCGGCTATGAGCGTACCCTTTTAGTTGAGGCACTGAATTACCATGAAGGATTTCAATCTCACGCTGGAGACCATATGTCTTCCCACTCATAGACCTCACCTGATCGTTATCATCAACCAGCATCGCCCCGATTGGCCCGGTAGGAATGTCAGCGACTTTCCCGGACGGCTCTATAGAAAGAAACAGTAGATATTTCTGGTTCTTTTGGAATGGCGGAAAGTCTTGCTCTAAGGTGACGGCTTCTATACCATCAACAACCTCCACCCCGCCAATTTTGTGGAGGAGCACTTCATCACGGCCAACGGGCATATCTTCGGGGGGCTGCTCGAACTGATAACATGGTTCGCAAGTTAGTGTTTTTAGCGGCGTTATTCTTTCGAGGATTTTCAACTTATACCAAGTGCTGGTGACTCCGCGATGATCGGTGCTGCTTTTCTCCTCCACAGGTTTAACCACAACTACTGTGTAATCATTTAGTGCCTGCTCTAAATTTTTTGTTTGCGTAAAAGTAGGAACTATGTTTGAAACAACGACTCGTTTCTGCCCCCTTGCTTTTGCCAATTGTATTTTTTCTTCCCGTGATAACTTGGCGAGCTTTTCTTTATCTTCCAGCTTTGCAAGCCATCCCGGAGTGATTGGTCTTTGCTCCCGTGATGCTGTTTTAATAAAACCGGCTACGCCGATCACTAAACCGCTCAAAATCAAAATAGTGATTTTAGTTTTCATAGCCTGGAACCTCTAATTTTAGCTACTGGGGTTTACCGGCGAATTATGAGGGCGCCAGAGTCCGCGAGGATTGATAGTAACGTGAATAAGTTACATTTGGCTTATACGCCCGCCACGTTTGCTTGTCAAACCTAAAGAAATCAGCATTTGCGTCTTGACCATTCGGATCGAAGCGTACATCGATTCTGTGAGTATAAGACAGGGAGTTGCCGATTCGTTTGACCCGCGCCGCCCGACGTTTCATAATTCAACGCACCACAAACAACCGAAGGTCGCAGAGTGCCGGCGGGCCGTGCTCTGCGTGCAACTAAATGCCCGCTTCCCCCGTAATAATGCAGCCGTGAAATTCGTCGAAACCTTAAAACTAGCGCTCGCCGCCGTCTGGGCGCACAAACTGCGCTCGGCGCTGACGCTCTTAGGCATGATCATCGGCGTCACGGCCGTCGTCGTCGTCGTTTCTCTGATCCAGGGTTTCAACCGTTACGTGGACGAGAAGATCGCGGGGATCGGCGCGAAGTCGTTCACCATCCAACGCTTCAACATCTTCGAGGACTTCAAGGACACGGACACCATCGCCGCCGCCACGCGCCGCAACAAAGATTTGACGATGGGCGACTTCGAGTATTTAAAGGCGCGCGCCGTGCTCATAGACAAACTCGGCGCGGGCGCGCGTCCCACGCGCGCGAACGTCAAACGCGGCGCGGAGATTCTCGAAGACGTGCCCGTTGACGGCATGACGGCCAACGTCGCAGAGATCAACGCCGTCGAGATCGCAGATGGACGCTTCTTCACCGAGACGGAGAACCAGACGGCCGCGCGCGTCGCTTTCCTCGGCGCGGACGTGGCCTCGAAGTTGTTCCCCACGAGAAGCGCGGTGGGCGAGGAGATTTCCATCGCCGGCCTGCCCTTTCGCGTTGTCGGCGTGGCCGTCGTCAAGGGGAGCGTGCTCGGCATCCCGCAGGACAACTTCGTCAACATCCCGCTCAAAACTTACGGCAACCAGTTCGGCGGCTTCACGCGCAACCGCTCGCTCTACTTCCTCGCCACCGCCAAGTCCGACGAGTTGTTCAACGATGCGGTTGAGGAGGCACGCCAGATCATGCGCGCGCGCCGCCGCGTGCCCGCGAACGAAAAAGACAACTTCGGCGTCATGACGCCCGACGCCATCACGGGCTTGCGCGACCGCATCTTCGGTTCGATCTTCATCGTCGCCATCGCCGTGCCCGCCATCGCCTTAGTCGTCGGCGGCATCGTCATCATGAACATCATGCTCGTCTCCGTGACGGAGCGCACCAAAGAGATCGGCATCCGCAAGGCGCTCGGCGCGCGCCGGGGCGACATCCTCAAACAGTTTCTAGTCGAGGCCGTCACGCTCTCGGCCATCGGCGGCGCGACCGGCGTGTTGCTCGCATGGATCGTCGGGCGCGTCTTGACGGCCGTCTTCTTCCCGACCTATCTCTCAATCGTCGCGATCATCGTCGCCGTCACGGTGTCGGGCGGCATCGGCGTGATGGCCGGGATCATTCCGGCGTGGAAGGCCGCCCGCCTCGACCCCATCGAAGCCCTGCGCTCGGATTAGTAAATCGTGAATCGTAAATCGTAAATAGAGAAAACTCAGTTCTTTCTATTCACGATTTACGATTCACGATTCACGGTTTTTTATTATGAAACTGCTCAGAAGCGACATTTACGAGAACCTGAAGATGGCGCTGGCGACGCTGCGCACGAACAAGCTGCGCTCGGCGTTGACCGTGGTGGGCGTCATCATCGGCGTCTGGACGGTGATGGCTATCGCTTCGATCATCAGCGGCATCGATCTGGCCGTCACCAAAGAGATCGAGTCGTTCGGCACGCGCTCGATTATCCTGACGAAGTTCGAGACCGGCATCCACGTCGGCCGCCGCTCGCGCGAGGAGCGGATGCGCAAGGAGTTGACCTACGACGACGCGCTCGCGCTCCGCACGCTGCCCAGCATCGAACTCTCCGTGCCCTTCCTCGACATCACCAACAACTTCTTCGGGAGCAAAATTCTGGTCAGCGCGAACGGCAAGACCTCCTCCGCCGTCCGCCTGCAAGGGACGCTGCCCGATTACGAACGCGCCGGGATCGAGAACGTTTCCGAAGGGCGTTTCTTCTCCGAGTTCGAGAACGATCAGAACCAGCAGGTGTGCGTCATCGGCGCGAGCGTGGCGGAGAACTTCTTCCCCTACGGGTCGCCGCTCGAACAGGAGATAGACATCGGCGGCAACAAGTTTCGCATCATCGGCATCTTCGAGAAGCGCGAACAACTCGGCGGAGGCGGCGGCAACAACGACGACAACAACGTCATCTACGTGCCTTACAACGTCGCGCGCAAACTCAAGCCGAACGCAGACGACGTGACCATCCTCGCCGTGGCGAAGCAGGGGCGGATGGAAGAGGCGCAGGATCAGGTGGTGGACATGATGCGCGTGCGCCGCCAGACGCCCTTCGGCGAGAAGAACAACTTCGGCGTGACGACCGCCGAGTCGGCCATCTCGAATTTCCGCTCGATCACGTCGGGCGTGGCAATCGCGATGGTGGTCATCTCGTCGGTCGGGTTGATGGTGGGCGGCATCGGCGTGATGAACATCATGCTCGTCTCCGTGACGGAGCGCACGCGCGAGATCGGCATCCGCAAGGCCATCGGCGCGCGGCGCGCGGACATCCTCTGGCAGTTTCTCATCGAGGCCATGACCCTGACGGGCTTCGGCGGGCTGGTCGGGCTGCTGCTCGGTTGGGCGACGACGTTCGTGATCAGCATCTTCGTCCCCTCTTACGTCCCCGTCTGGGCACCCATCGCGGGCTTCGTCGCGAGCGTCGGCATCGGCCTCGTCTTCGGCCTCTGGCCGGCGTGGAAAGCCGCCCGCCTCGACCCCATCGAAGCCCTACGGTACGAGTGAGAGGTCAGAGGTTAGAGGTCAGAGGTCAGTAGAAACAAATTGAAAGCCGGTGAAAGCGAACTTGCTCGCGCTCACCGGCCTTCGTTTTTACTGACCTCTAACCTCTGACCTCTGTTCTTAGCCCTCTGCTTTTACGCAATGAAGGTCGGGAACAGCGCGGCCGCACCCAGACCCAGCAGCAGGCCGAACGCCCACAGGCCGATGGAGATCGCCCATGCCGTGCCGCTCGTGACCTTCTCGCCGCTGTGGCGCAAGCCGGTCGCCGTCAACCAGATTCCGTAGAGCGTAAAGAGTCCGATGCTGCTGCCGAGCACGAACAGATAAGGGTGCTCCGCAGGGTTGAAGAGCACGCCGAGGTCTGCGCGCGCCAGACCGCGCTGACCCTTCATCGGGTCAATGTCGTCGGGCGACTTGAGGTAGAGGAGGAGCAGGCTGATCAGGTTCTGCAACAGGACGACCGGCAATGCCGCGAAGACCGCGACCGAGAACGCCTGCCAGAATTTGATGCGCGCGCCCGACACCAACACGCCGAGCATGTAGAGGCCGGCCAGGATCGCCATGAAGATGAAAGTGCCGACGACGCCGTTGATCGCACCCGTGACTTTGGCGAACGGCTGGCGCGCGTCGGTCGCCGCGCGCTCGCGTATCTCCGCCGCGCGCTCGGCCGGGATGAAACCGCCTTCGATGGTCTTATCAATGGCGGCCAGCGCCATGGCCTCAGCGCCGAGGCGCTGCGTGAAGGCTAACTGGTAGACGGCGACGGAGAGCGCGATGATGAGAAAGGCCGTGCCCCAGTAGGGGCGCAGGCGCAACTCCTGAAAGACGCGCGCCGGTTCGTAAAAAACGGAAGTGATCTTGTCGGCCTCGGACATCGGCGGCTGCTCATCCGCTCCGGCCGCGACGCGCGGAATGAAACTGAGGCCGAGCATCACGCAGCCGAGGAAGACGATTGCGCCGCCGCCGCCGGCCGCGCCCGGCAGAATTTTCGTCACGCCCGCAATCAAGAGCAAGAGGCCGACGACGAGGACTGCTATCGCGACAATACGATTCATGGGGAGTTCTCCGTGGTTGGAAGTTAAAGGCGGAACGGCGGCGGGCGAAGTCACCCTTCAAGACTCTTGGGCGCACCGCGTCAGATTAGTCGTTCACCTATGATACGTCTCGCGCGAGACGGCGGTTTCAACTTGTCCCGGCGCGGGAGGAGTGACGGGGGTGTGCGCCCAGTCTTCCTTCCAGTCCGGCACGTCCTTATCCCCTGGCACCAACTGGGGCAGGGCGAACACCTTGTCTGCGGTCTCGAAACGCGCCATGTTGTAGTGATACTCGAAAGCCTCTTCAAAAGCGACGGCGCGCGAAGGCATGAAGTATTCCTGATTGGCCTTGAACGAGAGCAGGGCGCGGCGGCGCGCCGAGACGCCGCCCAACGCGAAATGCGCCAGCAAGCCGACCAGATTGGCCTTCACCTCCAGCAGCGAATCGCGCGCCTGCACCTGCGGCGCGTCCCCTTGAGAATCGTCGTGCGCTTTCAGTATCTGCGATGCTAAAGACTCCAGCTTAACCAACACCGCGGACGCGACGAAGAAATTCTGCGACTGCAACGCCGCCACGCCCATCTCGAAGAGGATGTCGCTATCACATGCGGCGGCATCCTCGATGTAGATCAGAGCCGTCGGCACAGACCTGTGCCTGACGGCGAAGATGCCGAGTTCTTTGAGCGTGTCGAGCGTCGCGGTCGCGTCGGAAGAGTAGGTGTAGTCGTTAGTCGATATTTGGAACCAGATGTTCCTGAGGATGGCGGCGGCGTGCGCGAAGTTCTCATCGTTGCCGCGCTGGCTCTCATAGCCCAATGTCGCTGCGATGCCGAGGATCAAGTCTTCCAACCCAGACCCGTTGTAATCGGCTTTCCCTGCCTGCACCCTCGCCGCCGTTTCATCGATCACTTTGAGCACCATGTTCTTCTGTCGCCCGGCCTTCCCGTGCGTGCCCAAATAGATCAAATCTTCGAGGTCGTTCTCGTTCAGGCTCTTCTGGCTCTCGTAGGAGTGCTTCAGCGCCGTCGCCACGCTCTCTATGACTTTGACTCTGCGACAGCGGTCGAACAACACCCAACCGCCCACGAAAGTCAGTGTCGGAACGAGCGTCAACAGCACGGCCGCCGCCACCGACATCTTCCATGCCCAGTCGTCCATGCCGCGCGGCGCAGTGACTTTGGCTTTGCCGTCGTCACGCGCCGGGGTGTCGCCAGTCCCGGCCTGCCCGCCCGCGCCGGCCTCTTCTTTCACCGCGCCGCTGTCCGTCGTGCCGCCGCCCGCTTTGTCTGCTACCACTTTCGCCTGCGGCGATGCTTCGCCGGACGGGACTTGAGGCTGCGCGGCGCTCGCAGCCGGTTCCTCCACGTGAGGCGTCGAGTTCCTCCCGTCTTGCAGCGGGTGCAGCAGCCAGACGAAGAGAATAGAACTGATGAACAGCATGAAGACGAGGGCGAGCCACATCTTGAGGTGCCAGCGCCGCTGGACGACGTGGCGCACGTCCTCCTGCACGATCAGCTCGAAGGCAAGCGCCGGGATGCCGAGGGCAAACACCATCAGCCCGAAAAGTATTTGCAGGTAAGTGGTCGCCCACTGCTCGCTGAGAACCGGCAGCCAACTGCTGACTTGACTCATCGCAATTCACCTCGTGGTTGGCCGGCTTGCATGATCTGCTCCACCATGTTGAGCAGCGTCTTGGGCGTCGTGTGCGCGGTCTTCTCCAGCCGGACGAGGATGCCCAGTTCTTTCAGTTTGTTCGTCACGTCGCTCTCGCTTTCAACCGACAGGACGCCGAATCTCTCGGGCTTGATCCTGTCGGGCTTCAACCATGGCGGCCGTTTGCCGAGGTCGATTGGACTTTCCTGCGGGCGGAGCAGTGCGACGAGCAGGGCTAGCCCCAGTTGCGCCGCCCCCCGGTTATGACCGGAGCGGTTGTAAAGTTCCTCCCACTTCGGGTCGTTGCCGGGCGGGAGGCGTATGTCGAGGACGACCGCCTCGAACTCCGTCTGCCACAGGTGGAGCAAACCGCCGGCGACGGAGAGCGCGATGACCGGATCGTATTTACCCGAGTTGTAAACCGGCATCATCAGGTAGCTCAGGCTGGTGTTGGCGTTGTCTTCGATCCAGAGGAACTTGGTCTTCACTTTAGGCTCCTTTTCCTTTATGGAGTGGCAGAGTGAGGGTGACGGTCGTCAGAAAAGGTGATCTGTAGTCGTCGTCGCGCTTGGTGGCGACGGCCGGGCGGCTCTCCAGCGTCAGGTCGCCGCCGTGCCCGCGCGCCACTTGCCGCGCGTCAGTCAAACCGATGCCGGTGCCGATTCGCCCGCGGTCGCCTGAAAGCTTTCCGCGAAACCCCATGTGGAACACCAGCTCCTGCTCGATCTCGTCTTTCGGGATCGGCACGCCCCAATTCTCAATCCGAAGCTGCAACTTATCATTGACGGCCGAGGCGTGGATGCTAATCCACGGCGACTTATCCTGCGGCCTGCTCCAACTGTATTTGATCGCGTTGTGCAGCAAATTGGCGAGCGCGCGCATGACCTCGCGCGGCACGGCGGAAATTTCGTAATCCGGCTTATCCAACTTCACCCTGATGAGCACGCCCCGGCTGCGCGCGTACTCGTCCAGGTTCATGCGCGCCTGACTGATGAGGTGCGCCACCTTGCAGACGACGCGCGGCTCGCGGCGGCGCATGTCCGCCGTCACGAACTCGCGCAGGGCGCGCACCTGATGATCCATTTCGAGCACGGCGTCGCGCGTCCGGCGCAGCGAGATGAGGTGGACGATGCGCGCGAGATTCTGCGCATCGTCATGCACCTGTCGCAGCAGTTCGCGCGAGAACCGTTTCCGGTCAATCTGATCGACCAGAGTCTGCACCTCCCAAGCCACTTCGCCCAGAAATATCGGGCGGAAGTCGGGGGTGGGAATGCGCTGTTCATAATCTTCCAGCTTCGCCAGCGCGTCGGACAGGTCGAGCCAGCGTTCGGCGGGCAGAGCCTTCGCGCGGTCTTCGGCCTTCGCCCGCTCGAGCAGTTGGCCGAGAGAGGCGGCGAGTCGCGCGGCCGGGGACGCCACCGTTGCCGCGGCCTCCTCGACGCTGACCTCGACCTCCGGGTGGAATGGGTCGGGGTGAAAGGCGCGCAGCGCCGACGTGATCGAGAGTTGCACCATTAAGAGCGTCGAGGTGTAGTCGTGCAACACGTTGCCAAAGTCGTAAGTCAACTGCTTGAGCTTCTCGCGCAGGGCGGCCTCTTCGGTCACGTCGCGGAGCGAACCCGTGCGCCCGATTGTGTTCCCCTTCAGGTCTTTCAGGGCGCGGCAGTTGACTTCGGCGACGAGGCTGCCGCCCTCTCGGTTGAGCAGGTTGAGCAGGTGGCCGTTGAGCGGCTGGTTGTGGCGCGCTTTGTCGTTGAGCGCGGTGATGAAATCGAGGTAGTCCTGATGCGTGGCGTGGAGGCCCTTCACGTCAAGCCCGATCATTTCCGTCTGCGAGCCGTAGCCGAAGAGCATCGCGTACTGGTCGTTACAATCCTCCAGCCGATCCTGCCCGTTCTCCTGCTTGATCGTGTAGAGACCGACGGGCACATCCTTCATGATGCGCCGGTAGCGCTCCTCGCGCGTCACGTCCATCATCGTGCCTTCGCGCCCGCCATACGCACCGTCCGGCGTTTCGATCTTATGCGCGCTGATTTGCACGAAGATCGACTCCCCGTTCCGCTTGCGCAGTTCCGATACGTACTTCTCGACCATCTTCTGGCTGTCGATGAGTTCGCGCAGCGCGTCGGCCTCGTGCGGGTGGACGTAGAAGTCTTTGACCGGGCGGCCTTCGATCTCGACGGGCGACTGGTAGCCGAGTATGCGCGCGAAGGCCTTGTTGGCATGGACGCTTTTGTCCTCCGAGTCGAGTTGATAAGCGCCCACGGGCAACGACTCGAAGAGGCGGTTGGCGCGGTATTCGTCCGTCACGTCCACCATGCAGCAGATGTAGCCGAGCACCTCGCCCGCGTCGTTACGAATCGGGCGCGTATAGTCTTCGACATACTTCTCGCGCCCGTCCACCTTGAGGGGCAACACGAATTTGAGGGGCACGCTCGCATTGTCGTGCGCGGCGAGTTGTTCGTGGATCGCGTCGCGCAGCGAAGGGTCGCTGTAGAAATTGACCATGGAGGCGTCGAGGGGGCCGTTCAGCGGCAGGGAGAGAATCTTTCGCACCTGTTGGTTGCAGTCCACGAAACGCCCGTCCTTCGTGATGACGTAGACGCCCACGGGCAGATCGAAGGGCGTGTAGTTTTTCGCCACCCGCAAAACTTCTTCACTTTGTAACATCGCGTTTCCTCAACGCCGCGCGGCTGAAGCCGTTGGCCGAACGACCCGGCGGACGGCGCGGCCGGGTTTAGCGCCGGAGGTCTAACAGGCAGTGCGGCGCGGTTGTAAGTCGGGATTAAGACCGGCGGATGATTCCGGTGAACGTGGGACAGAGGATCGTCTCACGGCGATTCATAACGCCTTCCGGCCTGGATTAAGGTTTTCCGATCACGACTGTTGCTTAAAGGTGAAGTTGAGACCGCACGCGCAGGAGGCGCGCCTCTGGATGCGACCGGACTACTCTGAAGCGGCGCGCAATATAACACCCGTCACAGCGGGGCGCAACGGAAAATCCGGCGGCAGGACGAGGCCGCGAGTCGATGCGCTCCTTCACTCTTCTTCACTCTGCACGGCCGCGGGCGCAACCCTGATCTTTCCCGCGCGGCGGGCGTCTGAGCCGACCGCGCGGCCGCGCAAAGTTCAGGCGGTCGGCGCGTCAGCCCAACCGGGCGCGCGTATGCAGGCGACGGTGTGGCCGGCTGCCACCTCGCGCAAGTCCGGGTCAATTTGCGAGCATTCGGGGATGGCATCGGGGCAGCGCGTGTGGAAGCGGCAGCCGGATGGCGGGTTGATGGGCGTCGGCACGTCGCCCGTGAGCACGATGCGTTCGCGCTTGCGCGTCGGGTCTGGCACAGGAATGGCCGATAGCAGAGCGCGCGTGTACGGGTGCTGCGGATTGGCATACAACTCTACGGCCGACGCCACCTCGACGATGCGGCCGAGGTACATCACGGCCACGCGATTCGAGATGTGTTCGACGACGGCGAGGCCGTGCGAAATGAAGAGATAGGTGAGGTCAAACTCGGCCTGCAAATCTTCCAGAAGGTTGATGACCTGCGCCTGCACCGACACGTCTAAGGCCGACACAGGCTCGTCCGCCACGATCAACTTCGGGTTCAGCGCGAGCGCGCGCGCGATGCCGAGCCGCTGCCGCTGGCCGCCCGAAAACTCGTGCGGGTAACGGTTCAGGTACTCGGGGTCGAGTCCGACCTTGCGCAGCAGTTCGGCGACGCGCTCGCGCCGCTCCTCGCGCGTGCCCGTGCCGTGAATCACGAGCGGCTCGCCCACTATGTCGCGCACCTTGAGGCGCGGGTTCAAACTGGCGTAAGGGTCTTGAAAGATGATCTGCATTTCGGCGCGCACGCTTCTCAAAGCTTTGCCGGAGAGCGCGCGCACGTCCCTGCCCTCGAAATGGATTTCGCCGCTCGTCGGCTCGATCAGGCGCAGCAGGCAACGCCCCACAGTGGACTTCCCGCAGCCCGACTCGCCCACCAGGCCGAGCGTCTCGCCCTTGAAAATCTCGAACGTCAAGCCGTCAACCGCGCGCACCACGTCGTCGCTGCCCGCGACGGGAAAGTGCTTGAAGAGGGCGCGCACGCGCACGAGTTCCTCCGCGCTCGCATCGCGCGCGTCTCTCGCGTGCGCCGACGCAGCTTCGGCTGCGGGAACAGGCTGCATACGTTCGTTGGTGCTCATAAAGTAGAAACTAAAATCGCAAACAAAACCATTCTAACTCGACGCGCTCTCCGTCGCTTGATTGTCCGCTGCGACCGCCGCCGCCATGTCGTAGAGCACACAGCGAACTTTCACGCCGCCTTCGAGTTCGTAGAGCGGAATGTTCTCCTCGGTGCAACGCGGCATGCGATACTGGCAGCGCGGCGCGAAGTGGCAACCCGGCGGCAGGTCGGTCGGCTTCGGCACGGTGCCTTCGATGGTCTGCAAACGCTCGACCTTCTGCGCCTCGCCCACAGTCAACTTCGGCACGGACTTCAACAACCCTTCCGTGTAAGGCATCTTCGGGCGCGCGAACAACTCCTCGACCGGCGACTCTTCCACGATCCGCCCCGTGTACATCACCGCCACCCCGTCAGCCACTTCCGCAACCACTCCGAGATCGTGCGTGATCAAGAGCACGGCCAACTCGCGCGACTTTCGCAAGCCGTCGAGCAGTTCCAATATCTGCGCCTGAATCGTCACGTCGAGCGCGGTCGTCGGCTCGTCCGCGATCAAAAGTTTCGGATCGCAGGCGAGCGCCATCGCGATCATCACGCGCTGCCGCATCCCGCCGGATAGCTCGTGGGGATACTGGCGCATGAGCGCCGCAGCGTTCGCCAGCTCCACCCGACCTAACAGCTCTTCGGCT
>DASVPS010000053.1:0-6982 GCA_036389555.1 Pyrinomonadaceae bacterium | reverse complement strand
GGCCGTGTCGCCGCTGATGCCGACCGAGTAGCCGAAGAAGTCTGCGAAGCCGCCATCCGAGGCCGTGAGTCGCGCCTGCTGTGCGAAGCTGTTGCTCGCGCCGGCACGTGTGAAGACGTAGGCCGCGCCCTGAAAGAAGTTTGAGCCGACGTTCTTTTGGTGCGCGCCGATGATGAGCGTGTCGTTCTCCAGCGCGAGGTTCGTGCCGAAGATGTCGCCTTCAACGCCGTCGCCCGCCGTCAGGATTTGCTGCTCCGCCCAGGTAGCGCCCGTTCGCTTGAAGACATAGACCGCGCCGCGCGTGCGGTTCGAGCCGGTCTGCGTGTTGTGCCTGCCGACCGTGATGGTGTCGCCCGCGACGGCGACCGAATAGCCGAACTCGTCGTTGGCCGCGCCGTCCGAAGCCGTGAGTTTTTGTTGCTGCGTCCAGACGTTGCCCGTGCGGACGTAGACGTAAGCGGAGCCTTGCCGGTTCTTCGCGTTCACCGCATCGGCCGGTGCGCCGACGACCGCCGTGTCGCCGCTGACCGCGACGCTGAAGCCCATGCTGTCCTGGCTCACGCCGTCTGCGGCGAGCAGGCGCGCCTCCTGCACGAACGCGCCCGTCGCCGCCGCCAGAGGTTCGGACAGGTCTTTGTCCGGGAGAAACCCGTTGGCCTCCTGCCCGTGCAGTTTGAGCAATTCACCCGCGCCCGCCGAGCGCGCCGAACCCGTGCGATTGACGGCAACCGAGAGGGCGACGAATGACAACATGATCGAGACGAGGACAAGGGGCTTCTTAATTCGGTTCAAGATTTCAGACTCCTTATAGTGAAGACTTTTTCAACTGGGGTTGAAGACTTTTTCAACTGGATGTGGGCAGACGTTCTCTCACTTCGAGTCGAACGCTGCCATGGCGGCGCGGGGCGCGAGGCGCGAGGCGGGCGACATCGTCGCCCGTGCGTGCCGCACGTGTTCGCCCCGGCGGCCGGGGTCGTGTGTCGTTTGAAGGGGCGCGGCGGCGAGCGTCGTCGCCGCGAGCAGCGCGCCGAGCAGGAGCGCGCAGGCGAGGTAGAGCAACTCCAGCAGGTGCGCCTGATGGCGCTGCGGGCGGTTGACCCTGAGTAGATTCGTGCGTGAAGACAAGAGACGTGCAGACAAATCGTTTTCCTCCCCGCCGCTCTTTTTGCGTGGGCGGGCGTCGGCTTTTAACGTCTCGGATTGTAGATGGCGGGCTGAGACCTACGCATCGGGCAAAAGTCCTATGCGCGGGTAAACTTTCGATATAGGTGCGGGGCGCGGGCGTGGAGTGAGCCGGAGCGGAAGCGTGGAGTTAGGGGAAGCATGAGCAGAGAGTTAATCGAAGCGTGCGCGTGAAGTTAATCGAAACGGAAGAGGCCGCGTTCGAGCGCGATCATCGCGGCCTGCGTGCGGTCGTTGGCGTTGAGTTTGTTGAGGATGTTATTGACGTGGGCTTTCACCGTGCCTTCGGCGATGTCGAGCGCCGCGCCGATCTCGCGATTCGTCTTGCCGCCCGCGATGTGCCGCAGCACTTCGCGTTCGCGCTCGGTCAACTCGTCTGCGAAGGAACGCTCTGCGAGCCGCCCGGCCACCTGCGCCGGGATGTGTCGCCGCCCGCGATAGACTTCGCGGATGGCCGCGAGCAGTTCTTCGCGGAACACGTCCTTGAGCAGGTAGGACTTCGCGCCGGCCTTGAGAGCGCGGTGGATGTCTTCGTCGCCGTCGTAGGTGGTGAGCACGATGATGCGGCTCGCGGGTGAGCAGGCGACGATCTCCCGGATCGCCTCGACGCCGTTCATCACCGGCATGCGGAGATCGATCAAAACCACATCGGGCGCATGTTCGCGGCACAACTCGACCGCCCGGCGGCCGTCCGCCGCGCGCGCGACGACCGACATGTCCGGCTCGGCTTCAAGGTTGGCCGTCAGCCCGTCGAGAAAGAATGGATGATCGTCCGCGATGAGAATGCGAATCTGCCCGACGGCGTTAGTTTGTTCCATCATAGTTGATTTCAAAATTCGATCTCTCACTCGAACCCTTTGCGCCTTACGTCTGAGAGCACACAGCAACACTACAACTCATCTTTACCTTTGCGCCTTTGCGCCTTTGCGTGAGACTAAATGCCTACTAAAGAATAAATCTCACGCAAAGCCGCAAAGGCGCAAAGAAAGCTTAGAGCCGGGTTTGAACCGCGACACAGGTTGCTCGCTTCATTCGCCGTCTCCGTTTTCGCCGAGCGGGACGGTGGCCGTGATCTCCGTGCCGCGGCCGGGAAGGCTCTCGACGCAGAGCGTGCCGCCGATCTGTGTGAGCCGCTCGCGCATGCCGCGCAGGCCGAAGCCGCCGCCGTTCGATGCCGCGTCGGTCGTGTGTACGTCGAAGCCCCGCCCGTCGTCTTCGATGCGCAGTCTCACCTGATGGCTGCCGTATTCGAGCCTCGCCCACACCGTGCGCGCGCCCGCGTGGCGCACCGCGTTCGTCAAAGCCTCTTGCCCGACGCGCAGCAAATTGTTCTCGACACGCGCCGGCAGCGGCCGCGCCGCACCCGCCGCCGTCACCTGCGCAGAGACTTGCGTCCCGGCCGTCAATTGCCCCGCCACCTGTGAGAGCGCGGCGGCAAGGTCGCCCGACTCCAACAACTCCGAGCGCAGGTCGCGCACCGTGCGCCGCGCTTCGGCGAGGCTGCTGCGCACGAGCAGCCTCGCCTGATTGAGATGCTCGCGCGCGGCGTCGTGCGGCGCGCCCATCTTCGCGCTCAGGGCTTCGAGGTGAATGGAGATGCTCGTGAACCCTTGTGCCAGCGCGTCGTGCAGTTCGCGCGCGATGCGGTTGCGTTCCTCCAGCACGACGTTGAACTCGTGTCTCAACTGCCGCACGCGCAACCTGTAGACGCCCCACATCGCGGCGGCCGTCAGCAGCGCGGCGAGCAGATAGAACCAGCGCGTCTGGTAGAAGTAGGGCGGCAGCGTGAACGAGAGCGTCGCGCCCCCTTCGCTCCACACGCCGTCGTCGTTGGCGGCGAGGACGCGGAAGCGATAGCTGCCCGGCGGCAGGTTCGTGTAGAACGCATCGCGCCGCGCGCCCGCCTCCACCCAATCGGGGTCGAAGCCTTCGAGCATGTAACGAAATCTGACCTTCGACGGATCAACGAAACTCAGAGCCGTGAAGTGAACCTCGACGGTGCGACTGCCGCGCGGCAGACGCAGGTCGTCGGCGAGCGCGAAGGGAGCGCGGTCAACAACTAGATTCTCGACGACGACCGGCGGCGGCACTTCGTTGCGCGCGAGCCGCGATGGGTCAACCACGGCGACGCCCTGCGCCGTGGGAAACCAGAGCGCCCCGGCGCGCGTGCGCCAGCCGGCCGGCTGCGTGCCGCCGCTGCAATCAATCGAGGGCAGCCCATCGGCCTTGCCGTAAACCACGCAAGTCACAGACCGCGTGCGCTCGTCCGCATAGTCGTTCAAATCTTTCACGCTCGCGCGCAACACGCCGCGCGTGCTGCCCATCCAGAAGTTGCCCGCGCCGTCTTCGAGCACGCGCGTGATGGTGTCGTCGCCGAGTCCCGCCGCAGAGGTGATGGCCTTGAATCTTCCGTCCTTGAAGCGCGCGAGTCCGCCGCCGACCGTGCCGAACCAGAGCGCGCCGTCACCCGTCTCGTGCGCGCCGATGACGATGTTCGAGGCGAGTCCGTCCTTCGTGTTGAAGACTTCAAAGCGTTCGTCGCGCAAGCGATGCAGGCCGTTCGGCGTGCCGATCCAGAGCGAGCCGCCTGCGTCTTCGTGTATGAAGAGGACGCTGTTATGGGCGAGTCCGTCGGCGGTCGTGTAGGGCTTGAAGCGTCCCGCGTCGAAGAGGTGCAGTCCGCCGACCGTGCCGACCCACAGACGCCCGCGCCGGTCAACCAGCACGGCGCGGACGTTCTCGCTGAGCAGTCCTTCGCGCCGCGCGTAGGCTTGAAAACGCCCGTCCGCGTAACTCGTCAGCCCGTCGGTCGAGCCGAACCAGAGTCGCCCCGTCGCGTCCTCCGTGATGCTCACGACCGCGTTTCCGGCCATCCCGTCGCGCGCCGTGTAGGTCTCGAACTTGCCACCCTCGCGCCAGCGGTTCAACCCTCCGCTCGTGCCGACCCAGACCTCGCCGCGACTGTCTTCAAAGATCGTCCAGGGCGATTCGTGCGCCAGACCGTCGGCCGTCGTGTAGGCGGCGAACGCCTGCGCTTTGAGCCTCGTCAGGCCGTTGCTCGTGCCCACCCAGAGATTGCCTTCGCGGTCTGCGTGGAGGGCGTTGATCGCACCGCGCGGCGGCGCGTTCGAGGTGACGCGCCGTCGCTCAGCAGAAACAACTCTTGCCGGCTCGTAGTGATCCAGAGTCTCCCCTGCGCGTCTTCGTAGGCGCTCGCGGGCGCGATGTCCGCCGCGTATTTGACTTCGGTCGGCGGCGCGCCGCCGCGCGCGTAGGAGAGGCGCGTGAGGGTGCGCGTCTCAGGCGACGGCATCCAGAAGGCATCGCGCACGAGGAGGCCGCCGGAGTTCGACGCGCACTTCTGCGGGAAGAGCCGCGCCGCTACCTCGCCCGTGTGCAAACGCCCGTCCTGGTAGAAGCCGAGCGCGGAACTGTTGTTGAAACTCAGGCCGCGCGAGTTGAAGAACCAGACGCGCCCCGCTTCGTCTTCATAGAACGGGATGGAATAGACGTTGCGCCCGCCGTCGCCGGTGTCGAAGGTCGTAAATTTATTGCCGTCGAATAGCGTCAGGCTCTCGTAGGAAGTGATCCAGAGCCGCCCGGCGCGGTCTTCAAAGAGATGTATGACGACATCCGTGGGCAAGCCCTCCGCGCGCCCGTAGGCCGTGAACTTCCCCGCCGCATAACGCAGGAGGCCGCCGCCGATTGTCCCGATCCAGAGTTGCCCCGCCGCGTCCTCCAACAACTCGGAGCACTCGTTCGTGCGAAACTCTTTGACGCTCTGCTGATTGAAGACGCGAAAGCGCACGCCGTCGAAACGCGCCAGGCCGCCTTGCGTCGCGATCCAGAGATAGCCGTCGCGCGTCTGCTGAACGGCGCGCACGGTGTCGCCGGGCAAGCCCTGCTCGGTCGTCCACGTCGCAGCGTGAAAGCCCGGCAGGCGCGGCGCGTGCGCGGCAGGCGCTGCTGCTGCTGCTGTCGCCGCCACCACGCGGCCGTGCGCCGCCGGGGTTAAACCGGAGAGGAGCGCGACCAGCAGGAAACACCTGAGACGCCTGCGGCCGTTTCGTTTTGTCGTATGAGGGCGGTTGCTTTGCAAATATTATGTGAGCCGTTGCCGGCCGACCTGTAAACGCCCGGCGGCATAAATGAATGTGTCGGAACAGACCCCTTGAGTGCGCCGATTATCGCCTTGACGTGAAAAGAATGACAAGGACATTTTTCGACGAGCGCGCGAAGACCGGCGCTAGCCCCGCGGCAGTCAGACCAACGCGCATGGGTAATTCAGAGCGCCGCGCCGTCCGTTAAACTGTCGGGCGCGCGCCGCAATCCTTGCCGCATAAAATAAGAAACGCGGAGGACAACGAAAGCCCTCCGCGTTTTCTTATGCGTCCCGGCGTATGAACTTAACTTGTGGCAGCGGCCTCGCGTGCGCCGGCGGGGCGATAGGGCGGCAGGGTCTTGCGCGCGGCCTTCTCTTTCTTCAAGCCCAAAGCCCAGTCGGCCTGCATCAGGGTGTGTATGTCGCGCGTGCCCTCGTAGATGATCGCGGCCTTGCAGTTGCGCAGGTAACGCTCGACGGGGTAGTCGTTCGAGAAGCCGTTCGCGCCGTGAACCTCAATCGCCATCGAGGCCGCCTTCTCGCTCCTGACGGTGGCCTGCCACTTGGCGAGGCTCGTCTCTTTCGCGTTCGGCTTGCCTTCATTCTTCAGGTAGCCCGCGCGCAGCCAGAGCAAATGCGACATCTGGTAGTCGGCCTCCATCTCGGCGATCTTCTGTTTGACGAGTTGGTGGTTGGCGATCTTCGTGCCGAAGGTTTCGCGCGTGTTGGCGTAGGCGATTGAGGCGTCGCGCGAGGCGCGGATGATGCCGGTTGCGCCCGAAGCGACGGTGTAGCGCCCCTGCTCCAACGCGAACATAGCGATCTTGAAGCCCTCGCCTTCTTCGCCGACGAGGTTCTCGGCCGGCACGCGCACGTCCGTCAAGTTGAAGTAGCCGGTGTTGCCCGCGCGAATGCCCATCTTGCCGTGGATCGTGCCCGACGAGAACCCGGGCATCGAACGTTCGACGATGAAGCAACTCATGCCGGTGTGGTCGCGCTTACGGCGTTTCTCCTCGTCCGTCCAGCAGAAGAAGAGGAAGTTGTCGGCCACGTCGCCGGCGAGACTGATCCACATCTTCTCGCCGTTCAAGACCCACTCGTCGCCCTCGCGCCGCGCTGTCGAACGCGCGCCCACCACGTCGGAACCCGCACCCGGTTCGGTCAGGCCGTAAGTGGCGATCTTCTCGCCCTTCGCCTGCGGCACGAGATACTTGCGCTTCTGCTCCTCCGTGCCCCACGAGTAGAGCGTGAGCGAATTCAGCCCGGTGTGGACGGACATGATGACGCGCATGTGTGTGTCCACGGCTTCGAGTTCTTCGCACACGAGGCCGAGCGCGATGTAGTCGAAGCCCGCGCCGCCGTACTCTTCGGGGATACAGACGCCGAGCAAATTCAACTCCGCCATCTTGTCGAGGATGGAGCGGTCGAAGCGTTGCTGCTCGTCAAGCTCTTTGATCCGCGGGGCGACTTCGCGCAAGGCGAACTCGCGCACGGTGTTGCGGATGGACTTGTGATCTTCGGTCAGTTCAAAATCTATCATCGGTAGGTTTCCTTAAATTGAAGTTGAGACTTGAGACGCCGGCGCGCACGGGTCTGGCGGGCGATGCTCTGTTGCGGTTTATGCATGACGAATGGACGCGAGAATTAAAAGGCATCTTACAATATGCGCCCGCGCGCGCCAAACTTGCCCGGCACCGC
>DASVPS010000052.1:0-23916 GCA_036389555.1 Pyrinomonadaceae bacterium | reverse complement strand
GTCACGTTGGGATCGTAAGTGCCGGTGGGCATGTAGCTCGACGCCGGAGTCCAGGGCGGCAGAAGAGGGTAGGCGTTCAGCGGATCGTTGTAATACTTGTAATCCGCCGGGGCGATGGTCAGGCCGCTGGTGCCGGGTGTGAAAGTCATCGAGCCGACTTTGAAATCCGTACTTCTGACGATAGCAGAGCCGGTGTCGGTGATGGGGATGATGTCGACGATGGTCAGGTTTTGCACCGCAACGCTACCGTCGTTCGTGAAAGTAATGGTGTAGGTCAGATCGGTGCCGGGCTGCTGCTTCGCGCTCAGGCAGTTGGCGGGCGACGTGCAGTCCTTCACCAGCTTCACGCTCGGCACGGGAGAAGCGACGACGGTGACGTTGGTTGTCTGCGTCCCGGCGACGTTTGGGTCGCCGTCGCTGTAAGACGTGAAGGCGTCGCCGAGCGTCGCCGCGTTGTAGTTGACGACTGCCTGATTGGCGACGACGGTTCCGCCCGCCGTGGCAGCATTCACCCTCACTCTGAATTTAATCGTCGTGAACTCGCTCGGGTTGAGCAGCCCGCCGCCGGACGACGTTGCGCCCGTCCCCAGACGAAAGATCACGCGCGTTCCGTCGAACTCCGCCTGATCGTCGCCCGACCCGTCGGTCTTGACCCCGGCATTGGCTCCCGCGGTGATCTGCGCGCTTCCGGCCACGTAGGTTGTGTTGGCCGGGATGGTATCGGACAGGACGTTGTTCGAGGCTCCGTCATTGCCGGTATTTGAGACGTTGATGGTGTATTCGAGTGTGTCTCCGGGGTTCACGTCATTGCCGTTGAGGTCAGCCACGGACTTCATGATGTTGCCGTCAACCTGAGGCCGGAAGACATCCACCGCGAATGTGAGCACGCCCGGATAATACAAGTCCTGTGTGGAGTTGAAGGTGAGCCGCGCGCTGGTTGCACCGTTGCCGAGCACGGTGCTGGCATTGGCGATGTTCACCGTGTCGATGTCGAAGCCGAGTTGATTGGCGTAGTCGGGGGTCTTGGCGGTGATGCGCGCACCGAGGCTGCTGATGCTGCTGTTGAAAAAATTATTGATCGGGTTCTGCGCGTCTTGGATCGTGGTCGTCACGTTGGTCGTCGTGTTGGTGATCTGAAAGCTGTCGCCGCTGATACCCTGATCGCCTTCGTAGGTGACCATCCCCGCATAGGCGTTGAAAGCGCCGGTGGTGGGCGTCAACAAACCGCTCGCGGTGGTGGTGACATTGTTGCCGTTGCTGACGGAGGCGAAACCATCGAAGACCGTGAGGTTGCGCAAAGGCTGGTTCACGTCCTGATAGACGACGACGAGTGACCAGCCGCCGTAAAAACCCGTGGTGTCCTGTCCGATACTGGCCGTGATGTCGGCGACCCAGTACGTTCCGCTGCGGGCGGACTGTACCTGCGCGGTGACATCAACGAAGCCCTGATAGGCGTTCGAGGCGGCGGCGGTGCTGTCGAGTTGGACGGCGGAGAGGGTGGAGTAGAAACCGGAGTTGGCGGGCTTGAATTTGATCTGGTCGCGCGAGAGGGCGGTGGAGCGCGCGCCCCAGTACAGCCCAGCCCAGAGGACGGTAGAACCGCCCGGCAGCGTCAGCGTCGCGCTGCTCGAATTGTTCGTCGCGTTGTCGCTATCGGCGTCGATGAAGACGCTGTTGTAGTCGCTGTTGCTGCCCGTCACGCTTCCGCTGCGGGTGGCCGCGCAGTTGTTGTTGTTCTTGGCCTGACACGTTACCAGGGTGTTGCCGACGAGGGCGATGTTGCCGCGCTCGTTCGTCACCGGGTTGCGGCGCGTGAATGAACGTATCACCTGCGCGTGCGCGGGCATCGCCGCCGCCGCGCAGAGCAGGAGCAGGGCGAGGCCGCAGAGCAACAGCCGCGTCGAGACCGCGCCGCCGCGCCGCCCGTAGCCCGAACCTGTTGTAGTCGCCGCCATTTTCAACGAGGCTCTCCTTGCGCGTCCTGCTGCTTATCGGTCGTGTCCGGCGCGTGCAGCCCGTCGGCGGAAGTGCCGAAGAGGTCGAAGAGATTCGAGAGCTTGGTGGAGATGGTGAAGTAGAAGCCGCGCGGCTGCGCGACGACGAGGCCGCCGGGTTCGGTGGCCGAAGTGAAATTGTAGCCGACGCCGATGCGCATGTCGGCGAAGACCCAGTAGCCGAGTTCCGCGCCGACGGACGTGCGCGTCGTGTGCGTCACGGGCTGCGCCATCATACGAACTTCGCCCGCCACGTCGAAGGCGCGGCGCAGTCGCTTCTGCACGCGGAGTTGCGCGAGGTAAGTGAGAGCCGATGCGTTCATCAAACCTTCGCGGCTGTTCGAGCCGAACTTGAGGGCGACGCGGCCGTAGAGTTCCGTGTCCTTCAAAGGCTGCCAGAGTCCGTCGGTCGAGAGCGTGTCGGAGCGGTCGGTCGTAGAGGATTGTCCATTGATGCCGCCCTGCGTGAGCGAGCGGTGCGTGTAGCTGAAGAGGAGCGCGGTGCGGTCGGACTTGAGCGGGCGCAGGGCCAGGGCGGCCGTGCCCTGCACCGAAGAGTTTTCGCGCCCCTGGAAATTGGAGCGCGCCGCCTGAAAGCGCGCGAGCGTAGTGATCCCGTCGCCGAGGCGACCGGCCGCGCCGACCGTGATCAATTGGGCGAGGCCGCCCGTCTGGTTGCGCAACTCGTAGCGCGCCGCCGTGCGCAAATCTTTCGAGGGCAGGTAGGAGAAGCCGAACGAGCCGCCCGTGAAACTCTGCCCTTCGCCCGCGAGGTGGAAGCCGTGCTCGAAGCCGAGGTCGAGCGACAACTGCTTCGAGATGGGCAGGCGATTCTGCAAACCGAGGACGGCGAAACTGTCCGTGCCGTTGATGCCGTTCTCAAGTTGATAGCGGCTGACGACGTTGGTGTAGCGGCCTAGTTTCGTCTCAATGCCGATTGAGGTTTCGCGGCGCGACCCCGTCGAGGCGAAGCCGGTCGCAGAGGTGTCGCTGATGGGGACGATGGGCGCGGAGGCGAGCCGCTGCGTGAAGAAGATGTTCGCCCATTCGTTCCACTTGTAGCGCGCGGCGATGGTCGTCTGGCTGGGGAAGGTCGGGTCGGCCTCGCCCAAATTTTGTTCGCGCTTGACGGAGAGTTCGAGTTTGTCGGTCGGGCGATACTGCGCGCCGACGGTGACGAGGTTCGAGCTGATCTGCTGGTCGTTCAGCGAATCGGTGAGACGGCGATAGTCGTAGCCGAAGAAAGCGTGCAGGCGGTCGCTGAAGGTTTCCGTCCAGACGAGCGAGAAGGTGTTGCGCGAGTTGTCAACGTTCGCGGTGCGGTTGCGCTCGTTGAGGAAGCCGAGGCGGACGACGCGCGACGCGCCGGGCTTGAGATCGAGCGTAGCGCCCGTGCGCTGTGAACCGGGGGCGACCGTGGCGCCGAAGGGATTGAAGAAGCCTTCGTCGGCGCGCGCGTATTCGGCGTGCAGCACGGCCTCGTAAACCGTGAGCGGCTGCGTCAGTTCGAGGCGATAGGCGTTGCCGCCAGCGTGCCGGGTCGCGGCATCGAAGATGTTGCCGCCCGTCGCCATGTCGCCGCGGCTCATCGCCCACTCGAATTTGAGCGAGCCGCGATTCGGCAGCGCCTGTTCGCCGTCGATGCCGCCGAGCACGTATGAACCGAACTCGTTCTGCTTCTGTTCGACGAACGAGAGACCCATGCGCAGGCCGAGGCGGTTGAAACGCTTCGAGGCGCGTCCCGTATAGACGGCGGAGGACATGCCGGCGGCGCGGTGCTCGTAAGTGACGACGAGTTGGACGAGATTGAGATCGTAGTCGAAGGCGGAGATGGGGCGCATGAAGAACAGTTGCCCCGTGAGCGGATCGAGGTTGTAGTCGAGCGAACGCAGGAGCGGCTCGCGCGAGATGAGGCGTTCCGGGTTGCGCCGGTCGCGCACTTCGAGGGCGACGGTTTCCGAACCGGGCAACACGTCCGGGTAAGAGAGATTGATGAGACCGATGCGACCGGCCGGGAACACATCGCGTGCGAAAGAGGTGTCGGGGCGCGCGCCCGTGACGGCGACGAAATCGCCGTTGGAATTTTCCAGATGAACTTTGACGCCCGTCAGCTTGCGCGAATAGCCGGCGAGTTGCGTCTCGGTCATCCCCGCCTCGAAGTCGCCGAACATGGCGTAGGAGCGATCTCGATCAAGGCGCGCGTAGAGTTTCGAGTTCGATTCGACATCGTTGAAGCGCGTCGAAGAATCCCCGAAGATGGGATAGGCGCGCTCCAGCGGGTCGGCCTGAAAGAGGCGGTCGCGCCCCTGCGTGCGGTTGAGCGAGCGCTGGCTGTCGTAGGCGAGCGTCAGTAGATTTTTGCCGAAGACCGAGCCGCGATAGAAAAACTCGATGTGGCTGCGCACGCGCGCGTCGTCGCCGCGCAAAGTGTTCTCAGGAGCGGCGCGGCCGATTGACGCTTCGGCGAGACCTACGAGGATCGCGGGGCGGAGTTCGGCGGTGAAGCGCAGGCGGCGCTCGGCGGTGATGCCGCCCGTCTGCGCCTGAAGCTCAGCGACGCCCGCCGCATTGCCGGAGACGAGGCGCACGGTGGCCTCTCCGCCGCGCAGGCTCAGGATCACTTCCTTCAACGTCGCGTTCGGATTCTCGCCCGCGATCTCTTCAGTCAGTTCGAGCGACTTGTCGCGCGTTTTATCACGCGCGCCCTGAGTTGTCTCTGCCGCCAGCGCGGCGGGGCGCAGGAAGTGCCCGCCGGAAGTGGCGAGTGCGACCTGCCCGTCGGCCGCGGGGTTGTTCCACTGGTCGAAGGCGCGCACGCGAACTTCCGCCGAATCGCGCCCGCCCGCTTGCAACTCGTCGCGCTCGGGCGCGATCTCTAAACGTCTGGCCGCGCCGCGCCCCATCACGCTCAACTCGACGGCACGACCCGCCTTGCCTTCCGGGCTGAGGGCGATGGCGCGCACGCGGTTTTGACCGGGGCGCAAACTCAGGCCGACGAACGTCAACGTCGTGACCTTGTTCTTGTGATCGACGCGGGTGATGCCGATGTTCTTCTCGCCGACGTGCTGACCGTTGACTTCAAGCGTCGCCGTCCAATCTTCCGCCACGCGCACTTCGACCTGCATCGCCGCCGACATGACGACCTCGCCTTCGGACGGGCTGACAACCAACACGTCGCCCGCCGCGACGGCCGCCACCACTTCGCTCGCTTCCACCTCATACGTGCCCGCCGCGAGGCCGGACGCGGATTTGGCGGTCTCTTTCGCGTCGGAGATTTTTTCGATGCGCGCCGTCGCTGCGGCCGGAGCGTTTGAGTTCGCGTTCGTCGTCGTCGCGGCGAGAGAGTTTGTGGCCGGTGCGTTCGCTGCCTGTGCGGCAGTCGCGCCCGCCGTCGCGGCGCGCGCGGGATTCAGCGCATCAAGTTGCGGCGCGCGAAGCGGCAGGGGCTTGCCATCTTTTTGCTCGACGCTTGCGGCGGCTTCATCTGTGCTGCCGTTCGCGCCGTTCGTGCTGTGAAGCGCGAAGTTCTGGCGCAGGAGCGTGCCGCCGCCGAGCGGGGTGCGCAGCAGTCGCGCCCAACTGCGACCCGAACGGCGGCCTTCGTCCGTGAGCGCGTAGCCGCGCGGGAGCGTGACGGGGTCGAGCGCGATGACGACCGCGCCGTCTTCCACCGACGGCAAGCTGTACATGCCTGCCGAGTCGGTGACGACCGATTGGCCGTTGTCTATGTAGAGCCGCGCGCCTTCGACGGGGCGTTCGCCCGCATCGAACTCGTCGTTGCCGTTTCTATCCTCGAAGACGCGCCCGATGATGATCTGCCGCGTGGAGAAGACGCCGCGCCCGACGCGGACGGTGGCGCGCGACGGGCTGGTCGAGATGCGTTCGCCGGAGGTGTAGACGCCGGAGGCCACGGCCGAGTTCGTCTGGTCGCCTTCGCGCGCGTTGACGCCGATGCGCGTGCGATAGACGAGCGAAGCGCGCGCGCCCGCAGGGAGCGTGCCGAGATTGAACACGAGTTCGTTGCCGTTGACCTGCGGCTCGATGCTGCGCGGCGGGGCGGGCGAGACGGTGAGTTGCGCCGTGCCCTGTGCATAGTGGAACGATTGCGGCAGCAGGTCGCGCACGGTCACGTCGTGCAGGGCGGACTGGGTTGTGTTGCGCACCTCGACGCGATAGGAAACGATGTCGCCGATCTCTGCGCGCTGCTGGTCTGCGACCTTGTTGATCTCAAGCGTCTGCAATTCGAAGAGCGGAATGTTGAGCGCGACGCTGGCGAGATTCGAGAGGCGCACTTCCGATTCGGTGAGCGCGAAACCGGCGGCCTCGGCGATGGGCTGTTCGTCGAGCGCGCGCACGCCGGCGTCGTAGAGACCCGCGATGCTTGACGGGCGCACGGCGAATTCCAACATGCGCGAGCGATAGCCGGGCGCGGTGACGTTGACGTAATAAGTGGCGGGCGCGGACAGTTGCGCGGGGGTGAGGGCGAAACTGAAGAGGCCGCCCTGCGTCGTGGTGTAAGGGTTGTCGTTCTCGACGTTCGGCGTGAAGCCGATCCCTGCGGCGGTCTGGAGGGGCGTGCGGATCGTCGGGTCGGTAACGAGCGCGACGCGCGCGCCGCTGATCGTGACTGCGCCGCCGCTGCGACCGGCGTAGACCGTGCCGAAGGGATTGACGACGGCCGTCGCGGGGGAACTCTTCATGCTGTCGAAGTTTTCACCGCTGAACGTGGCCGTGTTGACCGCGCCCGTGCCCGGCGCGATGTCGCCCGTGACCTGCGCACGGAAACTGATCGTCACCACTTCGTCCGGCTGCACCTCGGCGATGCGCACTTCAAAGTGGCGGAGGTTCACGATCTGGCCTTCGTCGGCGTCGGCCGCATCGGTCAGCGCGCGAGCGCCGAGGCGGAGCGAGCCGACGACGTATTGGAGACCGTCGGGGAGATCATCCGTGATGAGAATGCGGCGCGCGGGCGCCGCGCCGCTGTTGCGGAAACTGATGGAGTAGTCGAGCGTCTGGCCGGGCGCAGTGGTGACGCGCTCCTGGTTGTTGACGAGTTTGGAAGGGGGGAGCGAGGAGTTGACGGGGTTGGTCAGGCGCGCGCGTTCGCCGACCGTGTTGATGATCGTGCCGGTGTCTTCGACCGTGCCGTTCACCGTGATGGAGACGTTCGAGCGGGCGGTGAGACGGATGGCGAGTTGCGTCTGCGGCGCGCTCGCGTTCACGTCAACGATACTGATGACGCCGACGCAGGCGCGCGGCGCGAGGCGCGGCGACATGGTGGAGTTGAGATTGACGGGCGCGTCCGTATCCGTCAGCGTGCCGCTCGCGTCTGTGTCGAAGTAGAGCGCGGAGAGCGTGGCGGGGGCGGTGACTTCGGCGCGCGTGATGGTGTAGAGGTCGGGCGTGTTGCCGAAATTGCAGACGCGGAAGAGGCGTGTGATGCGTTCATTGGGTGCGACGGCGGCGGAGGGCGCGGTCTCGTCCGGGGTGACGACGACCGCCGAGACGGGGCGGACGGTGACGGTGATGGTGGGCGAGACTGTGGAAAACTCGTTGCCGTCTTCGTCGGCATAGAGCGCTTCGGCGCGGTTGGAAATAACTGAATCCGCCGCTGCTTGTAGTGGCTGCGCGATCCCGGCGTGCGGCGCGAAAGCGAGCGCGAGCACGAGAGCGGCGGCGGTGACAAACTTGGCGGCGGATTCGGTCAACATTGAGGATTGAGAATCAGAAGCGGGACATTCAAAAAGCACGAGGGTGGAGAAAAATGGAAGCGGCGCGATTTGCCGGACTCGCGGGCGGGGCATTCGCCCGCGAGTCCACCGCGCCGCTTCCAAACAGGGGGCGCGTTTTTAGTGTCGCCCTAGTTGATCAGACGGCGGAAGCTGAACGTGCCAGTCTCGCCGGGTGCGAGGCTCGGCACGTTGCCTTTGAGGACGTTGGTCGTGGAGATGACGGGATTGCCCGCCCCGTCCGTGACCGTGCCGCCCGCCGTGCTGATTGATGGTGCGGGCACAGTGACCTGCGTCGTGTAAGTCGCCCAGTTGTTACCGCCCGCGCTGCCGTCTTCCGTGATGACGAGGTTGTTCGCCGTCAGGGCTGAACTGTTCGAGCCGGCGGCCGGCACGCTCATGATGTTCGTGTAAGTGATCTGGTACACGATGATCGCGCCGGGGATGGTGGCCGAGGGGTTGCCGTCTGCGTCAACCACCGTGGCCGTCTTGTCGAGTCGGACGAAGCCCGTGTAGAGACGGTCAATCGTCTGGTTCGTGTTGGCGGGCGTGGTGCCGGAGGCGGCCTGAATCACGCTGTCGAAGCCGGTCAGGATTTGCTGTCCGGCCGGGGCGTCAACGCGCACGTACACGTTAACGTCGGTGTTTCTGGCAAGCGGCGCGAGCGCGAAAGAGCCTCCGCCGGAGATGGTGGTGAAAGGCCCGGCCGGGTTCGTGCTGACGCCGACGGTGAAGCCTGCGGGCACGCTCGGCGCGGTGATCGTGAACGTGTCGGTTGAGTTGCCGGTGTTGCGCACCGTGTTGGTGAAGACGATGAAGCCGACGGCGTTCGTCGAGCAGGCCGGAATGACCGGCCCCGCGCAGGGCGGAACTCCGGCGATGCCCGTCGTCACGCTGCGGTTCGTGAAATCGGTGTTGTTGCTGCTGCCGGGGCCGGTGGCGGCGGGTTGGCCGCTCGGCCCGATGAGGACGTTGCCCACCTGTTGGAGCAGCGTCGGTTGGCGGATACCTTTCCCGGTGTCCACAGGGTCGAGGCCGAGACGCGGCTCGTCGAAGTTGGCGTTGCGGTCGCCGCGGTTGGTCACTTCCGCGCCCGGCGAATCCGACTGGTCGTTCAAGACCGTGCCGATGGTGTTGGTGGCGAACGAATCCACGACGGCGTAGATCGGCGTGGTGGCGTCGGCCGTGGTGATGGTGACGATCAGGGGGAAACTAGCGCTGCATGACGTGGGCGCAAGCGTCACGCCCGCGTTGAAGGCGACGCGCGTCACGGTCGAGAGCGAGCCGGGCGCGGTGTTAGTCCACACGGCCGATTCGGGCGCGGTGGCGAGCGCGCTCGTCGTGTAGAGCGTGCCGGCGGGGAACGTGTTGCTGGCCGAGAGCACGGTGTCCACGGGGATCGGCATGACGATGTAGACGCCTGTGAACGCGCCGAGTGTCATCGAGGTGGCCGCGCGGTTGCCGTCGTTGCAAACCTGCATGCTGTAGTTGATGTTGCTGCCGAGCGCGACGGGGCCGGCCGGGACGGTCAGGACGGCGCGCAGTTGCGCATCGTTCTGCACGGTGACGCGGATGTCGCCGCGCGCCTCGCGCACACCGTTGACGGACGTGGCCGAGACGGTGCGAACTTCATGCGCCGAGGGCGTGGCCGGATTGTCGGGAGCCTGATTGTCGTAGCCCTGCGCCGCGCCGGTGGCTGCGTCGCCGAGGAAGACCTGCACGGTGTCGCCGGCAGAGGCCGCCGCGCTGATGGTCACGCGCACGACGATGGTGGCCGAGGCGTTCTGCGCGAGCGCATGGAGCACGTCCGCGCCGTTCGAGAAGACGTTGATGTCGCCGGCCGTGATCGTATTGCTGCCGTCCATGTCGATGACGGCGTTGGTGATCGTGCCGGGGCCGGTCAGGTTCAAGCTCTGGCCGCTCGCCAGAAAGCGCACCTGATCTGCGAAGTTGCCCGTGTTGGTCACGGTGAACAGGAAGAAGGCATTCGTGTCGCCGGGAACGACCGCGGAGTTGACCGCGTCGTCGGGCAGGATGCGAAGGCCGGAGACGTTCGCGACCGTGACGGTCACGGTGTTGGAGACCGTGCTGTAGTTGTTGTTGGAGCTGTCCGTGTAGACGGCGCTCGCCTGGTTGGAGATGACGGTGTTGCCGCTGGTTTGCGCGAGTGCGGGCGTGAGAAATGCGCAAAGGATCGCCAGGAGGGCGAAGAGCGCGCGCGGCAGTGAACGGCGCATGGCCGGATGGCGGGTGTAACTTATCTTCATATCAATCCTCAAATGTTTTTATGGTGAGAAATTTGCCGGTGATGGAAAGCCCGACAAAGAAGTCCGTAGGAGTTGGGAGAGACGGACGGGCATCGCTCCCTGAAGATCGTGCGGCTTACTTGACGCGCACCTTGTAAGAGGCGGAGAGCGTCGAGCCGGCTGCGAGCGGGTCGCTCCATTCGTAGCGCACCTGCGTGTACATAGAGACGGGAGCGGCCACGCGCTTCGTCGTGCCGTCCGGCTGCTTCTCTTCAATGGTCGGCTGCGCCGCGAAGTTCTTGCCGCCGTCAATGCTGTAGCTGACGCTCGCGTTGTACTCGGCCGTCGCGCTCCCGGCGATGAAGGACGTGCCCTGCGGAATCTGTCCGATGGTTTTGTACTGGCGCGCGGGGGCGCTGCCTTCGTTCGCGCTCGTGATCGTCCAGTCGAGAATCTCGCCGGGGTAAACTGCGTTCACTTTATCGAGCGCGAGGCTCTCATCGTTGCGCTTGAGCGCGCCGGAGAGTTTGACTTTCACTTCCGGTTGTCCGGCCGCCTTGCGCGCCGAAGCGATCTGTCTTTGCGCGAACGCGGCCGCCGTGCCGACGAGCAACAGGCAGAGCACGGCGACGATGGGCGCGGTCATTTTTTTCTTCAATGTCTTCATGAGGTATCTCCTTACAGATGGTCTAAAAGTTTCTCTAAACGGGTTGGCTGTTCCGGCACGGATTCTTCGGTTAGAGGGCATCCTGTCTGGCAGGCCGCCTCCGGCGGGTGGTGGTGGGTTCACTGAGCGCGCGTCGCACGACGTACATAAATTCTTCGACGGCGAGCGAGCGCGGCAGCACGGCGGCAAACTGGGCGCGCGAAGAGGCGCGCATGATCTCGGAGGGACGTTCGTGCAGGGCGATGAGCGGCACGCGCGGGGCGATCTCACACAGGGCTTCGACTGCGCCTGAGCGACTGAACCCGGCCATGTCGAGTCCGAAGGCGATGAGATCGAAACGACCCGCCGCTGCGTCCCTGAGCATGTCCATCGTGTGGCGACACGTTTCGGCTTCGTAGCCGGCGGCGCGCAAGGCGGCCACCAGCCCCTCGGCCAGCACGCGGTCATCGTCACAAATCATTATCTTCGCCATCCTCGCGGCTCTCACTTCCTGACTGAACTCTCGACCAGACACAAAAACGCACCTGATCGAACTACACCCTAGTCAATTCACATGCCGCGTCGGAAGCGCGCCTGCGGGTGACAGCTAACTGGTGAAATATGAGAGGTTAGTCGGAAGCGGGCGGGCGCGGATGTGACCGGGCGGCGGCGGGGATGACAAACCGGACTGCCGTTTTGTCAGCCGACCGACAAAATGGCAGGATCAGCGAATAGCAGAAGGGTTGCGACTAAAAGATAACCGTAGAGGCGGCGAACCAGTCCGCTGCCCCTATGGTTATGGCGCGCGGGTCGCCTTCATTTGCAGATGGCGATAGTGAAAGGTCTGGACGGAAGATCAAGTCGCGCGAAGTCAGGCGACGCGGAGTTGAGAGACGAAGTGTCGCTCGATTGCGGCGTGTGCCAGCGCATGACCGTGAGTGATGAGCATGTGCTGTTCATCGTCAGAGAAGCGATTAAGGTCGGTGCGTATGCCGGCGACCCGCGCCAACTCTTCACCGCGATAACCTTCGACGCCAACCTCGTAGTCGTCAATGTCAGTGCCGACGCCCCAGTAACATCCGTTGTAGACGCATTTCTCGTAGGACGCGATGAGCCAACGCTTTCTCACCGCGCGCGCCTGATTGTTGATGATGTCGTTGGCGCGCATGAGGCGGAAGGGCAGGAGCGCGCGCGGGCGCGGGCGCGGTAAGAACGGCGCGCCCCCGTCCGAGCAGAAGACCGTGGCGTGATTCTTCCAGACGGGTTCCAGCCCGAGATTATCGTAGACGCCCCCGTCGGTGAGGAGGATGCGCCGAACGTACCGTGGATAATCAGGATCGTGCCGTAGCGCACCGCGCTTGAACTGTGCGGGCGGCACGCCGGGGCGGAGGGTGAAGAGCGGGAAACCGATGGGGAAGGCCGAGGAGCAAGCGATAGCATCGGCCAGACGGATGCTGCGCCCTTCGGTGTAACCGATTGTCCAGTCGCCGATGACGCGCGGGGTGAAGACGAAGTTGACGCCGGTCTGGTAGTTAGTGGCGCAGAAGATGAAGTCGGGGCCACCGGCCTCGGCCACGTTCGTGAGGTGTTGGAGCGTCGTTTGGCCGACGAGGTGATCGGCATAAGCGTCGCCCAGAAGATTCGCGGCGGAATCCCCGCCGAGCGAGAGACGCCACCACTTCCGCGGGTCGAGCCGCTGCCAGACGAGCGGCGCGGTGCGGATGTCCGTGCCGCACAGCCTGCGGAGCGGTCTCAGAACTTCGTTATCGAAGTTCGTGAAGACGCCGTTCGCGTCCGGCGTTAGTCGCGGCCAGACCAATGCCAGCAGCCCGTTTGTGATCGAGCCGCCGGAGACCGAACTGAACGTGTCTATCTTCGAGAGCAGACCGATCTCGTTGAGCCGTCGCAACGACCCCAGATGAAAGAGTGTCGCGCGATAACCGCCGCCGGAGAGACACAGCCCGGTGCGGTCGCCCCGCGCATGCGAGCGTAGCGGTTGGTATTTTGATTCGCTCATAGTTTCACCTGAAGGCAGCCCGCCACGCTTTTTCTATTCGCGATTTACGATTCACGACTTTCTTCGTATTCGCGCAGCTTGCGATAGAGGGTGCGGGCGGAGATGCCGAGGATGATGGCGGCGCGTTCGCGGTTGCCGCCGGTCTCTTCGAGAACGCGCAGGATGTGCTGGCGTTCGAGTTCTTCGAGCGTGCGGGTCGGCTCTGCATCGGCGTCGCGTGTTTGGGGCGGCGCGGGCGCGACGGCCGGTTGCTTGCCTGTGAGTTGTGAGAACTGCGCGGCCTCGATCTCGTCCGTTTCGGAGAGGGCGGCGGCGCGCTCGATGGTGTTGCGCAGTTCGCGCACGTTGCCCGGCCAGTCGAGCGATTCGAGCAGGCGGCGCGCTTCCTCCGAGAGCGTGAGCGCGGGTCTCTGAAAACGTTCGCGATAGAGCGCGACGAAGTGATCTATGAGGGCGGGGATGTCTTCGCGCCGGTCGCGCAGGGGCGGGACGTGGAGCGAGATGACGTTGAGCCGATAGAAGAGGTCTATGCGGAAGCGTCCCTGTTGCACGTCTTCGGCGAGGCGACGGTTGGTGGCGGCGATGATGCGCACGTCGGAGGCGCGGTCGCGCGTCGAGCCGACGCGGCGGAAGCGTCCCTGTTCGAGGAAGTGCAAAAGTTTGACCTGCATGGGCGCGGGCAGGTCGCCGATCTCATCCAGGAAGAGCGTCGAGCCGTCGGCCGCTTCGATGAGGCCGCGCTTCATCGAAGTCGCGCCCGTGAACGCGCCCTTCTCATGGCCGAAGAACTCCGACTCGAAGAGCGCTTCGGGCAAAGCGCCGCAGTTGATCGTGATGAGCGGCGAATCGCCGCGCGCACTTCTGGAATGGATGAAACGCGCGAGCACGTCCTTGCCCGTGCCCGACTCGCCCGTGAGGATGACGGTCGAATCGAGACGCGCCGCCGCCTCTGCGATGGAGACGAGACCACGCATCGCCTCGCTCGCGTGGACGAGCGTATGCGCACTCTCTTCCGCCGTCGGCGCAACGCGGCTTGCGGCCGCGCGCAGGCCGGCGTTTTGCCTGACGAGTCGCCGCTTCTCGTCGGCCTTGCGGATGACGGCCTCCATCTCGTCGAGCGTGGCGGGCTTGGTCAGATAGTCATACGCGCCGAGCCGCATGGCCTCGATCCCTGAGCCGAGCGACGTGTCGGCCGTGAGCATGATCACTTCGGGCGGATCATCGAGCTGCCTGATCTCGCGCAGGGCGTCGAGGCCGGTCATGCCGTTCATACGCATGTCGAGCAACACGACATCGTAGTCCGTCGCCTGCAACGCCTCAATGGCCTCTTCGCCCGACATGGCCGCCGCCATCTCGAATCCCGAACGCGACAACTGCTCCGTCACGAGCCGCCGCAACAGAGGATCGTCATCGACTAAGAGGACGCTGATCTTTCTAGTCATGCTTTTAAGGGATGAGGGATGAGGGATGAGGGATGAAAAAAAACTTTCTGGTCATTATTTAAGTCTCTCCTCTTGGTCTCTGACCTTCTTAACCATTGTTACAAAATGGCGATCAGTTCTTCCGTTTCTTCGCAGATGACGATGACAATAAAGACAACTACATAAATCCTTATTCATCCCTCATCCCTCATCCCTCATCCCTTATTTCCGGCGCGCGTCGCGGCAGCCAGAGGCGGAAGCGGCTGCCCGCGCCGGGTTTGGATTCGACGGTGAGCGCGCCGCCGAGGGCTTCGGCGAGCGTGGCCGAGATGGCGAGGCCGAGTCCCGATCCTTTGCCCGCCTCTTTCGTAGTGTAGAACGGGTCGAAGATGCGCACGAGCATCTCCGCAGGGATGCCCGCGCCCGTGTCGGCCACTTCGATGCGGGCGCGTTCGCCGTCGAGCGCGGTCGAGATGCTGATCAGGCCGCCGCCTTCCACTGCGTCGAGCGCGTTCGTCAACAGGTTATCAAGAACCTGCCGCACGAGCACTTCGTCCGTCGCCACTTCGCCGAGGTGCGGGTCGAGTTCCATCGTGACGGGCGTGCCCTGCGCCTCTTCGCGCTGCGACAACAGCAGCACGCCGTGTTCGACGAGCGCGTTGATGTCGCACGGCTCGCGGCGCGCGCGGCGCTGGCGCGACAGATCGAGCAGGCCGCGCGTGATCGCCTTGCAGCGCAACGCCTGACGCACGATCTCTTCGAGGTAAAAATTCCAGGAGCGTTCGGCGGCGACGGCGGCGAGGTCGGGCGCGGAGCGAATGTCGCGCAGCGTCGCCTCGGCGCAGGTGGTGATGGCGGCCAGCGGATTATTGATCTCGTGCGCGACCCCTGCGGCGAGTTGGCCGACGGTGGCGAGGCGGCGCGAGCGCGAGAGTTGTTCCTGCATCGCCGAAATCTGCGTCACGTCGCTCCAGGTGATGACGCTCGAACCGCGCCCGCCTTCCGCCCCGTCGAGCGGTGCGACCGCGACGAGGTAGCGCCGGCCGTCCTCGGCCTGAATCTCGAAAGACGAAGGCGCGCCTTCCGTGCGCGTGTTGATGTGTAAGGCGGCGCGCTCGCCGAAGACACGCCGAAACGCCGCGTCGCAGGCCAGACCGATGGCTTCGGCCTGCTGCTCGAAGCCCATCATCTCGGCGGCCATCGCGTTGCAGCGCGTCAGGCGCATCGAGGCGTCGTGGACGATGATGCCGTCTGGCATCGCGTCGAAGGTCTGCTCCCAGAGTTTTTTGCCCGCGCTGACGGTCTCCAACAGGCGCGCGTTGTCGAGCGCGAGGGCGGCCATCTCGGAGAGACTTTCGAGCAACTCCTTCTCGTCGGAACTGAAGCGGTGCGTGGTGCGGTAGCCGATGCCGAGCAGCCCCAGCGTTTCGCCGCGCGCGCGCAGGCGCACGAGCGCCAGATCGCGCAAGCCCTCAGCGCTGTGCAGCGGAAACTCGCTCGCCGGAAGTTCGCCGCCCACGTTGCGCACTTCGATGATCGTCATGTCTTCGGCCGAGGCGGCCTGCTCGGCGAACATGCCGCGCAGCGGATTGACGATCTCTTCATGCGAGTCGCCGAGCGACTTGAAGCCGCTCGTCGCCTTCCAGGTGATCATCCCTTCGGCGATGGCGAGCGTGGCGATGCTCGCCGTGTCAGAGCGCATCACGCGCCGCACCATCTCGACCACGCCGCGCAGCGTCGCCGCGCTCTCGCCGTGGTTGCCGCCGCGCGCTGCTTCTGAAGACGAGCGTCCGCCCGTCTCCGCTTGCGCATTCATCGCCTCTGTCCGGTTATTCGACGGATCAATCATGTGAATTCAGTTGAACGGTCGGGGGCGATCTCAGTTTGGCGGACGTGGAATAGCTGTCTCGCGGCTCGGATGCCTGTCATCTTCTACGCGCGCCGCCCGTCCGTCAAGAGGAAAATGGCCTCAAACTAAGTGCGCCTACTTTCGCATAGCCTTTTGCGGCCGCGCGTCAGCGAAAGCATTCGCCACATCGTGAGACACAGAGGCGACCGCAGGAGGACACTGGAGAGTTGAACCGTTTGAAAGTTCAAATGTGAAGCCACGGTGCTTTCCCCTGTGTTCTCTTGCGGCCGCCTCTCTATCCGCAGTGTCGAGCGGGTCGGTTTACGTTCAATCTCAACTCCCGCAACCGCCGCGATTTTCTTTCAGGTGACGGGCGCGCGCGGCGGCGTTCCCGGTTCGAGCTACGACTTTCACAGCCTTTATCGCACCACCGAACGCGGCACAGGCGTTGCCATGCGAAGCGCGACGGTCAGGATAATCTCACAGGACATCGGAGAAGAAGTTACATGCAAAAAATATCAAACGCCATCTTGCGCCTCGCCGCGCTTTCGTTCGTCGTTGTGTTGGCCGCCACGGGCGCGCACGCGCAAACGTCGCGCGACGCGGATCGCACTTACTCAGACTCGGACGCAACTGCCGCGCGCCGTCGCACGACGACTGCCAACGCAGACTCGCGCGGCCAGACGCCGGCCGAAATTCTGCGCGCCGCGCGCACCATCCACATCAGCCCGAACCAGCACATCAACGCAGACTATCTCGAATACAAACTCGACAAGCTCCCGGAGTTCGGTCAGTGGCAACTCTCAATCGTGAAGAACCCGGAGCGCGCCGACCTCGTGCTGGAAATCAGGAAGACCGCGCTCAACTATATCTTCAGCATCATCGAACCCGAATCCAGCATCGTCGTCGCCAAAGGCAAGGTCGTCGCCATCAACGGGCGCGTCGCCGCCGAAGACATCTCTCACCAGATCGTCAAACGCATGCGCGCCATACGCGCCCTGCCCGCGAACGACTGAGGAAACGAACGGCGGCACAGGCGTCTTCATTTCTCAAACGACCACGGAAGCGCGCTGTGCTGTCACCGTCATTCACAAATTTTTTTGGAGGAGTCATGTCAGGGAAAAATTTCATGACGCTCGTCGTGCTGTTTCTGTTCGCCGCAACGTGCGCGCGCGCGCAGTCGGTCTTGGACGATCACAAGTTCGAGATCGGCGGGCAGTTCACGGCCATCAATCTGGAAGACTTCGACGGGCCGGTGAGCGGCGTGGGCGGCCGCCTCGGCTACAACTTCAACGAGCATTTCGCGCTCGATGCCGAGGCCAACTTCTTCCCGCGTACGAAATTCGGCAACGACCAGATCGGCCAGAAGGCTCAGGGCTTCGTCGGCGTCAAGGCGGGCGGTCGCACGAAGTACGCCGGGCTGTTCGCCAAGGCGCGCCCCGGCGTGATGTCCATCACCGAAATCACGACGGGCTTCGATTGCAACCGCACGTCCTTCGGCTCGGTGTGCCGTCCGAGCCATGCCAACTTCGCGTTGGACGTGGGCGCAGTCGCAGAGTTCTACCCTTCGCGCCGCTCTATCATCCGGCTCGACGTGGGCGACACCATGATCCACCTGCGGCGCGCGACGCGCGATTTCTTCGGCCAGACCACCCGAACTTCGAGCGACTTCACGCACCAACTCCAGATCAGCATCGGCTTCGGCTACAGGTTCTGAACGTTTGATTGGCAGTGAAGGCCGCCCGAAGCGACGGCCGCCGCCGGGCGATTCAGGAGATTGGAAATCTTCAAAAATTCGGAGAAGTCCTCTGCGCACGGCGCGCGGCGCGCACGGGAGCGACGCGGATAAAGCCCGCGTTAGTGCGACGTTCGCGGCCGCGCGCCGGTGTTGGCATCGCGCTTGCAAATTGAGTCGTCGTGAGAAAATGTTCGGGCGCTATAGGCGCGTGCTGCGGCTCTCGTCTTAGCGCCCGCGCGCCGGCTCTCCACGGCGCGAAAATATCAACCTCGTGACGAACTTTAAGGAGGACAACATGCGTCGAAAGATGCTTTTCACTATCGCGAGCGCAATCTTTTTTCTCTCCCTCAACGACGGTCACGCTCAGGCGCAGACGGACGAGTCGCGTCGCTTTGAAGTGGGCGGGCAATTCTCCGTCCTTAACGCCTCGAACGGGCGCGCGAGCGTTACGAGAGTGCTGCCGTGCCTCGTCCCGCCCTGCCCGACCGCGACTTCCACATCGGAGGGACACGAGACCGAACCGGGCTTCGGCGCGCGCATCGGTTATAACCTCACGAAAGACTTCACGCTGGAAGCCGAAGGCAACTTCTTCCCGCGCGAGCGTGAGTTCGGCGGCGGGCGTAAGAGTCAGGCGCTCTTCGGCGTCAAGGCCGGTAAGCGTTTCGAGCAGGCCGGAGTGTTCGCCAAGGCGCGACCGGGCTTCGTTCGCTTCAGCGAAGGCGACCTGTCGCGCCCGCGTCCGGGCATCGCTTGTATAGCAGTCTTTCCGCCACCCGCCGCGTGCTTTGAGGCGACGCCTAAGACGCACTTCGCTTTCGACTTGGGCGGCGTGTTTGAGTATTACCCATCGCGACGAACGCTCATTCGCTTCGACGCGGGCGACACGATCATTCGTTTCGGCGAGCATAGAGTGCCCATCGTGATAGACCCCGGCTCCGGTTCCGGCGTCCGGCAGGTGGTCGTCGGCACCGCGCCTTCCGAGACGACACATAATTTTCAGGGCAGCATCGGCATCGGCGTCAGGTTTTAAACGCCGCACTTTCGCCTCGAACCAACGCCGCACAAAAAAGGAAGGCGGCTACGCAGAGCGCGTAGTCGCCTTCAAGTTCTTCAACCTTCCGTTTTTCTCTAGCTCGCCTTCGGCGCGACGGCGCGCACCTCAGGGGAAACTCCGTCTTCGTACTTCTTGAAGTTGCGATTGAAACGCTCTGCGAGTTCGCGCGCCTTGCGGTCGTAGGCTTCGGGGTCTTTCCATGTGTTGCGCGGCACGAGGACTTCGGCCGGGACATCCGGGCAGGAGACGGGCACGCCGACGCCGAAGATCGGATCGGGCTGGGTCTCGACTTCAGAGAGCGCGCCCGAAAGGATGGCGCGGATCATGGCGCGCGTGTATTTGATCTTCATGCGCTGGCCTTCGCCGTAGGGGCCGCCCGACCAGCCCGTGTTGATGAGCCAGCAGTTCGCTTTGTGTTTGGTCAACTTCTGGCCGAGGAGGTCTGCGTAAGTGCCTGGATGCAAGACCATGAAGGGCGCGCCGAAGCAGGTGGAGAAAGTCGCTTCCGGTTCGGTGACGCCGCGCTCCGTGCCCGCGATCTTCGCGGTGTAGCCGGAGAGGAAGTGATACATCGCCTGTTCGGGCGTCAGGCGCGCGACGGGCGGAAGCACGCCGAAGGCGTCGGCCGTCAGCATGATGATGTTCTGCGGGTGTCCGGCGTGGCCTTCCGGCACGATGTTCGGGATGCTCGTCAGCGGGTAGGCGGCGCGCGTGTTCTCGGTCTTCGACGAATCATCGAGGTCGAGCGCGCGCGTCTCCGGGTCGTAGACGACGTTTTCCAGCACGGTGCCGAACATGCGCGTCGTGCGATAGATGTCCGGTTCGGCTTCGGGCGAGAGCTTGATGACTTTGGCGTAGCAGCCGCCCTCGAAATTAAAGACGCCGTCGTCCGACCAGCCGTGTTCATCGTCGCCGATGAGCTGGCGTTCGGGGTCGGCGGAGAGCGTGGTCTTGCCCGTGCCGGAGAGGCCGAAGAAGATCGCCACATCGCCCGCGTCGCCGACGTTTGCGGAGCAGTGCATGCTCATCACGCCGCGCTGCGGGAGCAGGTAGTTGAGAATCGTGAAGACGGACTTCTTAGTCTCGCCCGCGTAAGACGTGCCGCCGATAAGCACGAGCCGCTGCGTGAAGTCCATCAGGATGAAGGTCTGGGAGCGCGTGCCGTCGCGTTCGGGGTCGGCCTTGAAACTCGGAATGTTGACGATGGTGAATTCCGGCACGTGGTTGCCGACTTCGCGGCCGCCCTCTATGAACATGGTGCGCGCGAAGAGCGAGTGCCAGGCGAGTTCGGTGACGACGCGGATGGGCAGTTGGTAACGCGGGTCAGCCCCTGCGAAAGTGTCCTGCACGAAGAGGTCTCGGCCGGCGGTGTGCGCCATCATGCGGTCGCGCAGGGCGTTGAATCGTTCGGTCGAGAATTCTTTGTTGACCTCGCCCCAGAAGACCTTGTCGTCGCTGTTCTCGTCGCGCACGATGGCCTTGTCTTTGGCCGCGCGTCCCGTGTGCTCGCCGGTGTCAACGATGAGCGCGCCGTGATCGGAGAAGATGCCTTCGCCGCGCCGCGCGATCTCTTCATAGAGTTCCGGCGTCGAGAGATTCCAGTAGACGTTGGTGGCCTGCGTGATGCCGAGAGTGTCCAGCCCCACATCGCTGCGCCTGCGGCCACGTTCCTGCCCGCCGGATTCCTTCGTCAGAACAGATGCTGCCATCTTCGATTCTCCTCAGTTAAAAAAGTGATGAGTGATGAGTGATGAGTGATGAGTATTAAGACAAAAGTTTTTACTCATCACCCATCACTCATCACTCATCGCTGGTGTTACGTCTGCGTCGTGCCAGTTCGCGCAGGGCGACGGAGAGGTCGCGCGCGGAGCGTTCGATGCGGTCGGCGTAGGCTTCGAGTTCGCCCGCGTCGTCGGAGTTGCGCGTGGCGACACTGGCAAGCGCGGCTTCGATCTGCGTGTTGAGTCGTTCGGCGGCCGCTTCTGTTTCCTGCTCGGCGTTAGATAATTGCGGGGGCGTGCGTTCAGGTTTGGTGCTCACAAAAAATGTCCTGCTTGGCGTTTCCGCGACCGGCTCCGAGATTGCTGAAGTGAGCGCGGCCAACGGGTTTGGTTTTGCGCGCGAATATTAATCTGGTCGCGCGTTGTCAATCGGGAAGTTTTATTTCGATTAAGCTAATTTCATACAACATCATCGCGTTTGAATCAAGTCGGACGCGCCCGTCCGATCCTCGCACGCGCGGCCGCGCCGGGAGCTTAATGATTCTCGCGCCGCGACTTGCGCCGCGCCCGCGTCGTTTGCTACAAGCTGAAAATCTTATGTGGACGAAACCGGGGAGGGAAGCCTTTACGCCGCGCGAGCGGCAGATCATCGAAACGCACCGCACGCCCGAACAGGTGCAGCGATACCTCTCCGCGCTTCGCTACAACCGGGAGACGGGCGGCGGGACGCTGCGCTCGTTCCGCACGTCGCTCCGGCGCGGGGAAGTTCATTGCCTCGAAGCCGCGCTCGTCGCCGCCGCGATTCTGGAGCAGCACGGATACCCGCCGCTTTTGCTCAGCCTCGAATCGCAGGACAAACTCGACCACGTCATCTTCCCGTTTCAACGCCGCAAGCTGTGGGGCGCTGTTGCGCGCTCGCGCGACACGGGGCTGCACGGCCGCCGCCCCGTCTTTCGCAATTTGCGGCAACTGGTGTGGAGTTATTTCGATCCATACGTTGACTACACCGCGCGCCTCACGGGCTACGGCGTGTGCGACCTCAACGAGTTGGGCAATTACGACTGGCGTTTTTCCGGGAGGAACGTCTGGAAGGTCGAACGCTACCTGCAAGAGTTGCCGCACCGGGAACTCAAATCTTCCGAGCGCAGATACCAACGTCTGCTCGCGCGCTTCGACGCTTTTCGTCAAACACACCCGACGGGCGCGCCGACGTATTTCGAGAACCGGGACGTGTGGATGATGTGAGAAAGGGATGAGGGCGGAGGGATGAGGGCGGAACAAAAGTAGGAAACAGAAAACAGAATTCAGGAGTCAGAAGGAAAGCTCAGAACTCCTAAATTCTGACTCCTGACTTCTGACTCCTGTTTTCTGTTTTCTCATTCATCCCTCATCCCTCCGCCCTCATCCCTACTGAACGGTGGCGGGCAGGAGCGAGCCGCGGCGGTCGGTGGCGACGGCCGAGCCGTCTTCGCTGATGATGCCGATCATGCCGTGGAAGTGGATGTCCGTGCCTGAGAGCACGAGCAGCACGTCGCCGGCCTTGACGTCCGGGTTCTTCAACTCGAAGCGCACCACGGTGGCGACGCCGTTCGTTTGTTCGAGTGTCTCAAAAGTGAATTCGTTGCTGTCAACGACGAGCGTCTGCGAGTTGTTCGTATAATTCGCGGGTTCGGCCATAGTGAAAAAAATCCTCTGCGATATTTGACACGCGCTGTTGGCGTGAGAGTCTAAATCAATAATTGCCCGGTTGAAAAGGTCTGCCGTAAAGTTGCTGGTACACCCACCCGAGCACGCGCACTTCGGCCGTGCAGAGGGCTTCGAGCCAGCAGCAGGTGAGGAAAATTGCGCGCCCGCGCTCGGTGGGAATCTTCGCCGCCTCGCTCACGGTGGACGCCTCGCCGTCCGTGTCGAGATGGTAAGCGTGTGAGACTTCTTCCGTCGTCTTCGTAGCGTCGTCGAGCGCGTTCAGGAGTTGGCTGATCCAGCCGTGGAGCGCCGCCTCGCCTTCGTTCTCGACGATGGCCTGCATGATGCCGATGGCGAGCCGTTCCTCGGCGTTCGTAAACTCGTAGATTTCTTCGCCCGCGCGGCGGCTCTCCGCCTGCTTCCATTGAAAGACTTCCTCGACCTTCGGATGACGGATCATGTTCACGCGCGGGTCGTGATCGAGAAACCACGCGATGAGGTCTGCGAGCGAAGACGGCTCGATGCGGCCGAGTTCGTCGCGCGCGAGCGGCGGCGGAAGCCCCGCCGCCCCCGTCGCGGCGTTGCGACTACCGGCTTGCCCCCCGTTCGATTTTGAAGTGCTCATAAAATTATTGCGAGACCACCTGCGATCCTTCCGCCGCTTCAGCCGCTTCCTCTTCCTTCAAACGGCGCAGGTATTTACCGAACACGCCGTTCCAGGAAGGGATGACGATTGAGACCGCGCCCTCGCCCTGTGCCTGACACGCCAGGCGGATGTTGGGCTTCGGGTCGTCAGTGTCAACGTAGCCGAAGAGTTGCATGGCCTTGCGTTCGCGCGGGCTGACGGCGGTGAGTTTCTCCGCGCCGCCGAGCACGCCCACCCAACACGTCCCGCACGAAGCCGAGCGACACTGCACCGGGATCGGCCCCTCGTCGATGGTGCAGCGCGGATCAACCCGCGACCAGTCGCGCTTGTCGGTGGCCGCGGCCGAGGCCACTTCCTGATGTTGAATCATCTGAAAGCGCGCCGTCGGGTCGGCTTCGTTCCACACCACCGTCCAACGCTTGTCGGTCGTGCGCAGAAATCCGAGCAAGCCCTGGCTGTCATCACGCGCGCGCTCCCGCAAAATCTTTTCGGGAGACTGACGCGCACGCGCGCCGTCGAGCTTGACTTCGCCCGGCGACGCCGCGAACGCCGTGAGTCCGACCTGCCGCAAGGTCATCAAAGCGACCGCCGTGATGCCTAAGAGGAGCGACTCTTCAACCTTCTTTTGCGCCGCCACCTCGCGCGCCACTTCGCGTATGTGTCCGGCGATTGCGGCCGCGCCCGGCGTCTCTTCTTTAAATTGGGCGGTGCGCGCAACGACGGCGCGTTTAACTTCCGGCCAGTAGCGATGACCATAGAGGAAGGCGTGCGACGAATCAATTTGATCTTCGAGACGATACCTGCCCTGCATCAACAAGCGACCGGCCAGTTTCTCCGGTTCGTCCGATTGCTCGAAGGCGCGCGCGAGCGCGAGGGGGAAGAAGGCGAACCAGATGGAGGTCGCGTTGCGATCAACTTCGTGGACGGCGGGGAGCAAACTTTCGAGCGCGAGCGCCCACGCCGTCTCGTCGTGCGCCCGCAAAAAGTTCTCGAAAACAGTCTCGCTATTTCTACTCATGTCTACCTCTGGATAATTTGCGTGCAACCCAAACCGCAAAGTGTAGCCCGTCCGGCCGAAAGTCTCAAACGCGCGGGAACTAACGGTGGCGCAGCGCCACATTCGGACAGGCACGAGGCGCGCGATGGGCGAGAGGGCGACGCGGCCCGAA
>DASVPS010000051.1:0-9161 GCA_036389555.1 Pyrinomonadaceae bacterium | reverse complement strand
TGCGCTCACGTGCGGCGCGCAGTTACGAAGCGCTTGATGAGGCGGTCACTGAAGCGTTGTCAAAGATCACGGTCGAGAACGCGCAAGCATGGTTCAAGCATTGCGGCTATCGTGTCTCACACAAATGAAATCTGCTCTAGGGCAAGGAAGCACAGCCGGACTCGCCATGGCCGTAGGCGAGACAAATTATTTTCTAGTTCAGAAAGTTTATTCCTACGGATCTCCATTATCGTCCTCTGGGTCTTGTTCTCCATACTGTTCTATTAAACCAGCCAATTCCATCTGCACTTCCTTTGGAGGAGCTTTGGGTTTAATTGATTCGTGATAAGCACGATGCATTAACTGCGGTGCTGCTGGGTGATCCGTCGCATGAATCATGTAATACATAATGTTGCCGGTGTTCTGACGTTTGAAAATAGGCCATGACATTACCCATTTGTATCCAAGCTCATCCTTAAAGCGATCCGCAAATGTGGTTACCCGCGCTTGTGTGCTCATCTGGCGTAAGTCCGGCCAATCATCACTGCCCCACCAATCCTCAATAACTTTTGTCGTCTTCTGTGCTGCTAATGCCCTGTCCAACCACGCGATAGCGAGAAAGTAAAAGAGTTCAATCTTCCGCTTTTCTTTCTTATACTTAGCTAAAGCTTTAACTGTTTCCCAGTGGCATTCAAATGTTCTCTGATCTAACAAACAGAACGTGGCTTCTGTCTCCCTAATAGGCCTAGCATCCAGCAACTCATGCACCAAGACATTGAAATCGCCTCTTTTAACCACAATCTCTCGGTAAATCTTCTTCCCTTTTTTATCAACGGATGGCTGATCCGCTTTAAGGGCGTTCAATGCTTTATATTGTTTTCTACCTTTATCAAAGAGATAGATATGTCTGAGCCGCTTAGGTTCACTTTCCAAGACCAATTTCGCAGCCCACATCTCCGACCATAGTTCTGGATTATTCACGTCTTGGGGGCCTGCGAAACCATCTATGTAGGTTCCATGCTTAGTAATTTGAACGAACAAATAAAGATAATGCTCAATGAGCCTTGCCTTATTCTCTGTCCAGATGGGATACCGGAGAGGATCGAGAGCTATTGAGATACCGTTTGGCGTGGATTCCGGCAGGAAGTCAAAGGGGAGAAGTTCTTCCTGTTCGAAGCACTTACGTTTTTTAGCCATAAATGAGAGTACCCTTAGAGGGGTTATGGCTGTAAGACTGGGAGTGCTATTCAGCCCACAGCTCGTTCAAGGTGGAGGGTTCGTTGAATCTGAACAGGTCTTTGGGGCTGATTCAAAATCTGAATGCGATCTTGCGCTATTCGATCAGCTTCCCCGTGTAAGCAGTGGCAGCCTTGCCACTCAGCTTTGATCTCATGCCACATGCTGGCATCTTCCTTACACAGGCCCAAAGCTATATCAGGGTTTAGTGAGTCTTTAATTTTCTGAAATACACTAACGTGGAAGTCCTGCTCTGTACGGTCTTTGAAACCTGATGGATCAACTGTCGCAATATGGTCAAATATCGCCGCATCACGGTTGTTTCTTTCCGCCGCCCGACGAAGCGATGTAGCATTTGAAGCGCGTAGAGCACCAATGGTCAACATCTCGGGGCTGATTCTATTGATCCGTTCCATCACTTCTTGTAACTCGGCTTCCCAGTTTGGAATTGGAGCAAGAGCGTCCAGCCTGAAACGGATATGATAGCCCGCCAGCTTCATTTCTGCCGCTTTCTTTAATCTGGCATCAAGCGAGGCCACCTTCTTTTCATAGTCACGACTGATAGTCGGCAATGATAAAGACCAAGAGAAGATCACGTTGTCTGATGGACCAAATGCTTCTGCGTATTGAGTGGAGGTAAACTTGGAGAGGATAATTAATTTGTGGCCCACTGGATTGCTTTCCGTACTCGCGAAGAGTGGGATAAGTAACTCTAGGGGGGTTACACCGATCTCCTTCTTGTACGGGCCTTCAAACGCAAGCCCGTCCTGATTCTCTCCGATGATTAGTCCGGCAGGCGTCCGCTGTCTTAACCAACGTAGCGCTTCGGGAAGGATGTCTTCTAAATTATCGAAGAGCGTGCCTTTGATGTCATACTGGCCGCTGCGATATGGATATTGAGTTTGCAGAAAGCAGTAGGAACACTCCCCCGGACACCCAGAGGCGACCACAGCTTGCCAGAACTTAAAGCAGACAATGTTGTTTTCGCCGGCACCTGTGAACTGCTTGATGAATGAGCCGTTGCGGGTTGTAACCTTCATTTTAATACTCCTTGATTAGGGAACCTAAGTTGAAGAGTCTCTCTGAAAATAACAGAGTCTAGCAGCACCCTTCGGGAGTACCATGTGAGAGGTGCATTAAGGTCTTCTCGGGAAAAACCTGTAATAGCAAGGAAATCTTAACATTAGCTTGACTCTAAGGCGAAATCTAATTTCAAATTAGTCAACATTGCAAATACCTAGCGTAGTATGAAGTCTAAGTAAGGCGACGCAGTTGAGGTGTATCTAATTCTTCACCTAACAACACAATAGGTTCATATGAAAGAACCAGATGGGATTTTCATTTTATGCGCGAACGTACACAAGTGAAGTCCATCACCCTGCTGCATGCGGGGCTGATGCGCCGTGCCTCGGCGTCGATCCGCGTGGGTCGGAGCGAGAGCGGGCGACTGTAAATGAATGACGTTTGCGCGCCCGGCCAGAACTGTTAGGATGCGCGGCGGCGAAAGGAGGAGGCGAAAGATCGTGGATGAATCACAGGGCGAGACGGCCGGAGTCTCCGGCGGATCGGTGCAAGGTCAGAGCCGCGGCCTGATCAAGGACGCCGTGCTGGACAGGGTGAGCGAGATGGCGAACGTCGCACAGTTCGTGAGCTTCGCGCCCGAAGTGCGGCAGCGCTATGCGCGGATACGCGATTACGAGCCGAACCACAAATTCGAGAGCGTCGAGCGCGCGGTCGAGACGCTGCTCGCGGCCTCGCCTGATAATTCCGTCAACGTACGCAGTTTCACGCCGGAGAATCCCAAGAGCCGCGAATTCATCTACGGCCTGCGCACGGTGGAAGAGGCGGTGGCGGGCGTCCGGCGTCTGGCGGCCGAGGGTTTGTACACCATCGTCAACGAGACGGTGAACGTGGGCGACGGCGGGGTGTCGGGCGTCGCGCTCGGCGACGTGATCGAAGTCGCGCCGGGCGACACGCCGCGCGCCGTGGAGAAGCCGGGGACGGTTTCGTTCGCGCGCGAGATGGGATTGCGACTGCTCGAACGAGTTTATCACTTCCGCCCCGCGCTCGATTTCGCGCCCGACCTGCGTGTCGAGTTCAGCATCCACCCGCTCAGGCGCGGTTTTCGACACGACCACACCATCGTCTGGGAACTGGAACAGGTCGGCCTCACGCACTCGACGGCCGAGACGCGCTGGCCGAATAAGTTCAGCCGCTTCATCGGCGACAAAGCCTTCGGCCTGCTGGTCGCAGACATGCTCGGCCTGCCCGTGCCCGCGACGACAGTCTTCGCGCGCCACCTCGCGCCCTTCACTTTCGGCCGCGAGACCGGCACGGGCGAGACCTGGATTCGCACCTGCCCCGTCGTGCAAGACCCCGGCCATTACACGACGCAGCGCGGCTGGCTCGACCCGTTCAAACTCATGCACGAAGAAGACCCGGAAGCCACCAACATCGCCTCCGTCCTCGCGCAGGAGGGAATAGACGCCACCTTCTCCGGTTCGCTCATCGTGCAGGCCGACGGCGAGATCAGAATTGAAGGAACGCGCGGCTACGGCGACAGGTTCATGGTCGGAGAGGCTCAGCTATCCGTGCTGCCGGAAGAGACGCTCGTGGAAGTGCGGCGACTGTACGAAGCGGCGGCGCGGCATCTGGGGGCGGTGCGTATGGAGTGGGTGCACGCTAAGGACGGGCGGACGTGGATCGTGCAACTTCATCGCGGCCGCACTTCCAGTCAGGGCGCGGTCATACACAAAGGGGAAGCCTCCGTTTATCACCGCTTCGACGTGACGCGCGGCATAGACGAACTACGCAAGTTGATCTCTGCGGTCGAGGGGCGCGGCGAGGGCATCATCCTCGTCGGGCAGGTGGGCGTGACCAGTCACCTCGGCGACCTGCTGCGCAAGGCGGAGATACCGTCGCGGGTCGAACCGTCTCTGTAGATTCGCGCCGCACCGGGGCGCACAGTAATATCAACTACGCAGTTTTCTCAGGGTCGGCCGCGCGCGCGGCCGCGAGTCTCTCAATTTCGGGGAACAGACGCATGGAATCGCTCTACTACGGGACGCCGGATTTTGCCGTCGTCGAATTCCAACAACGAAAAGTGTTGGACGAAATCAAAATGTTGATGACCGCCTTCGATTGCGTGCTCCCCGACAACTCGGCCATCTATTGCAGCGGCGACGTGACGACGGGCAAACAGTTTTACAAGCTGCTGCGCGAACACGAAGTCTCTTCCGGCGAGGAGTTGAAAGCTAAACTCGGAGCCGCCGCCTGCAAAGAGTTGATGAATGAACTCGTGCGGCGAAACATCGCGCGCGGCATCGCCTTCACGGAGAACGTGCGGCAGCGCGGCCACGCCAACCTGATCAACCCCGGCCCCCTCATCGCGCCCAATTTCGAGCAGCAGCACTACCTCTACCTGTGGGAATGGATCATCATCAGGAAGGCCTACGAGGCGCAGTTCAACGAGGATTGGGAGTACAGCAGCGGCTGCACGCTGGAGTATGCCATCGCCACCCGCAAAGGCATCTCGCGGCGTGACCATCTGGGCAACATACTGGAGTTGCCGCAGGCCGTGGGAAGAGTCGAGCGGGCTGTGGCCGAGTTGAAGCGGAGCGGGATGCGTGTGGAGACGCTCGAACTCAACCTCTCGCGCCTGAAAGAACTATCCGCGATGGGCGAATCAAGGTAAGCGCAAACACACTTCACGCCCGCGTGCTGCATCAATGCGCCCGCGTAAAATCCCTCTGGACACGCGCCCGTGAACTAAAGTATAAGCCACCTGCATTTTCTCACGACGCTTGCAGGTCGCATGTTTCTGAGAACCCGTTTTCAGCGAGGTGCCGCCCCGCCCGAGCGGCACAATTTTCCGGTACGGCACTGCCACAACTCTCTTTTCTGCCTGAGAACTTTCCGCCATCGGCTGCGGCGAAATTCTTGCCGGCCGACATCAACCCCGCCGCCCAGCGCGTTTTCGCATCGCGGCCGGCCACTGTCGTCCGATGGCGCAGACTGAAATGAAAACCGGGCGAAGATCATTAATGAGTAGAAAGAGCAGGAGACTCACTCATGGCGAATCATTGGCGCGACAGGAACACCCTTATCCCCGATAGACCGATGCTGGTTTTCGTACTCTCTTTTCTGGGGGCGATTTTGCTCCGGCTCGCCGGCGTAGACGAATGGTGGATGACTATAGCCTTCTGGTTATCCTTCATCGGCTTTCTCTTCATGGTGTTGTTGCTGGTCAGGCAGCCAGCGTCCGAAAGGTGGAAATACAAAGAGCGGAAACTGCTCGAATCCCGCTGGGGGACGCTCGGTATCTCCCTGCTGGGTTTCGCGCTGGGCACGTTGGTTTATCACAACCGGGCTTGGTTCATCTGGCTCTGGGAGCAGTTCAGGCGGATTAATCGCGCCGACGAATGGATGCTGTTCAGCCTGTTCCTGCTCGGCGTGATGCTCGGGTTCTTCGTCGTGCGCAACTGGTCGAAGGATCAGAAAGAGTTCGTCTCAAGTCTGACGGCGGTCTTCGGCGCGGCCTTCGTCTCGACGCTTCTGGGGCAACTGAGCGCGCAGAGCGGCTCAGTCCTGACTCCGCAAAACACTTTCTCTTACTATGCGCTTGGCTTCTCTCTGTCCGGCGCGGCGAACCTCATCGCCTTCGCCCTGCTCATCGGTCACTACAGCCGCACCCGGTCGCTCACGAGTCGCTCGGTCATAGATTTTCTCTACGGCAGCGACAAGGCACAGGCCATCGACGGCTACTTTTTGAAGAACTTCGAGGCCGACCCGAACTACGCCAAGGCCAAACTCGTGGCCGCCCTGAGCGCCTACCGAGACGTTATCAGGATCGAATTCGCGAGAAAGATGAACGACCGCAAAGACTCTTCCGGCCGGACAGACCCGGTCGTTGACTATGACTCGCCGCCCTTTGACCCGTCCTCGCCGCCCGACCCTTGCGCCGGCGACGACAAGCCGCCCTTCGACTACTTCGAACTGCTCGCGATCAGAAGCACGCCGGAGGCCAACTCGCCCCCGGCAGCGTCGCCCCCCGCCCCCGACAGAGGCACTTACGAAATCCTGTTCCGAAGGCTCAAGTCGAAGGGGGCGTACGGGCAGGGAGACCCGATTACGCCGGAGATGTTCCGCGTCGCGATCTCTATGAGATGGCTGGACAACATCGAGTACGTCGTCAGCACCGGGCAATATCGCAAGGCATTCCCTTACTATGGCAGCGTTGCGGGAATGGCGTTGCTGGTGAGAAAAACGATTGTCATGGACAGGGATCGGTATAAAAAATTCCGCACCAGCGATTTCCCGGAAGGCAAGACGCCTAACCAGGCTGATCAGCCTCGCGGCTTGCATGAGATAGATTTCCTCTCCTATATCACCATCCCGATGGCGAGCAGTTACGGCACGCCTGAAGAACAATCCCTCGGCATCCTGCACCTTGACACGAAACTCTTCGCCTGCCCGAAAGGCCAACTGCCGGAGGGCGCGTGCCTTCAGGCTCGCAGCGAACCGGGGCAGGAAATCTTCAGAATACTCATCCGGGCGGAGGACGAAAAGACGCTGCGAGAGAAATTGGAGAAGCAGATGGACGAGTTTGAGCGTTATGCGTGCAACCTGTATACGCAAAACGATCCGCTTGTCGAAGACCTCGTGAAAATGAAAGACGTGATCATCCCGCTCTTGGAGTTGTACAAGAAATGCCGCACCGGGGCGATCAATCGAACGCCGGGGGCAACGACGACGACAACCACCACGACGGCGGCAGTTTAATCTTCCGCAAGTGAAATCCTCCGACTCCGCCCGGCGCACTATCTCATCGTGCGCCGGGCGGTTCAGTTCAAACGCCAGATGCGTAGATTGAGGAAGCCTGCGAACGTGACCCAGAGCAGGTAAGGCCACATGAGCCAACCGGCGGCGTGTGAGACGCGCCAGAACGAGAGCATCGTCGCGAAGATGGCCGCCCAGAGAAAAAAGATTTCGACGAGCGCGAGGCCGGGTCGCTTCCAGCCGAAGAAGATCACAGACCACAGCGCGTTGAGAATGAGTTGGAGAGAAAAGAGCGCGAGCGCGAGCGTTGCACCGGCGAAGCCGCGCTCGCGCCAGACGAGCCAGACGGCGACGGCCATCATCAAATAGAGCACCGTCCAGACGGGCGCGAACACCCAGTTCGGCGGATTCCAGGAGGGCTTCTGAAGCGAGGCGTACCAAACGGGGATCGCAGGGGTGGTGTATAGTGAGCCGATGCCCGCCGCGACGAAACAGACGCCGACGGCCAACGCCAAACCGAGCCATTGCGACGCGCCCGCGGGCAGATACGTTTGCGTGTTCATGCTTAAATGCCCCTACCATCGCGCGAATAGTTTACACGGAGATGCGCCGCGTCTGGCTTTTTTGTGCGCGGTCTGTGAATGGCGGGGAGACGCCGTATGAGCCGACGCACGTTCGTCAGGGAGAGCATCATCGCCGCCGCGCCGGAGCGCGTCTTCGCCTTTCACGAACTGCCGGACGCGCTCGCGCGTCTCACGCCGCCGTGGGAATCATCGCGCGTGATTCAGATGGCAAAGATTTCCGAAATCGGCTCGGAGGCGATCATCGAGACGCGCATCCTTGGCCTCGTGCCCGCGCGCTGGGTCGCACGCCACACGGCCTACGATCCGCCGCGCATGTTTGAAGACGTGCAGGTCAAAGGGCCTTTCAGCTTCTGGCGTCACCGCCACCTCATCGCGCCGCATGCCGAAGGCGCGCTCCTCCGAGACGAGATCGAGTACCAACCACCGCTCGGCATCTTCGGCCAACTCGCCGCGCCCTTCCTTATCATCCCGCGCCTCAAAAAACTGTTCGACTACCGCCACGCCGCAACGCGCGAGTGGTGTGAGAAAAGCCGTGAATCGTGAATGGTAAATGGTGAACCGTAAATCGTGAATAGAAGAAGACAGGGTCTTTCTATTCACGATTTACGATTCACCATTTACGAGTTTTATCTATTCACGATTCACGATTCACGGCTTTTCATTCCATGTGCAACGCCTTGCCGACGGAAGGGTCGCGGCGGACGCGCCAGATTTTCGAGTCGAGATAGTAGTGGATGAAGGCGTAGCCCCAGAAGTAGGCGGCGACGAGTTGTGTGAGTTGCGCGCCGCGCCCGCTCATCTGTGAGACGTACTGGCGCGGCAGTTGATACCAGAGGCCGAAGAGGATGCCGAAGGCGACGTAATAGATGAGGCGTCGGCTGATGAGTTCCGCCGCGCCGTGGCGCGTGCGCTCCTCTCCTCCCTGCGCGTACTTCCGGTTGTGAAACCAGATAAGACGGTGATATTGCAGGTTGTGATAGATCGTCAGGATAGCGACGATGGCGATGGGCTTGTGCGGCATGGGCGTGAGGAGCACGAGCCAGTGCATCGGCACGCAGGCGGCGAGCAGCAGATACTTCGGCACGTTGAGCGGCTGCCCGCCGACGGCGCGCTGCACCTGCCGTAACGCCCACACGAGCGCGACGCCGACGGTCGCCGCCAGCAGCGACGTTTCGAGGTAGCCGAGCGCGCCCGCCAGTTGCACGGGGACGCGTGCCAACGCTTCCGGGTCGCGCGCGACGAAGGCGACGAAGGGATAAGTGAGCGCGAGCAGGATAAAGAGCCGGTCGAGCGCGTTGTCCGTGGGCGCGAGGTCGGCGTTCTTCTTCTTGTAGAGCACCATGAAGCCGTAGTGCTGTTTGACGAGGTGGTAGTAAGCCCAGAGTGCGGCGAGGAAGAAGAAGACGAGGCCGAGGCCGGCGACGACCATCAAAGGACCGACGGCGAAGAAGGCGAGCGACGACCAGAGCAGCCGCCCGCGCGTGCGCCGCTCCTCGCGGTCGAAGTAGGTGCGCGAGAAGGTGGCGAAGACGTGCGGCGCGTCAACGAAAATGGCCCACGCCGCGACCATCGGCACCAGCGGCA
>DASVPS010000050.1:0-10082 GCA_036389555.1 Pyrinomonadaceae bacterium | reverse complement strand
CGAGGTGGTTTGCGCGGGCGCGGACACGGGTTGTAGGAGTAGCGACAGCAAGCAAACGGCGACCGTGCCCTGTAGGCGGAAACGAGGACTCATGAAATTTTCTCCTGACTTGTTCGACGCGGTGCGCGCCCTCTGATGAATCTGCTACGGCAAATTATACGCGCAACCCGCCCCGCAGTTCGGAAAAATGATGTTAAGAATGTAAAAATTTGACCCGCCGCCGGCGCTCAACTATTCCCACTCTCCGCATTTCAATTCCACGACATACGCGCCGAGTTCGTTGTGCGCCCGCCTCGTGTAGGTGAAGGCGCGCTCCAGCGCAGCCGTTCCCGCCAAACGCCGCTCGTCCAAATCTTGTATGTTGTCCGGTTTTGGCGGAGGCGCCAGCGCGCAAATCAACTGAATCAAGGCGTCTATCATGTCGCCGTCGTCGTAGCGCGTGAAGGCTTCGACCAACTCGCGCGCCCTCTCTTCGCTGATGGGCAAAGTTGACCAACGCCGGAGAGGTTCATCGAAATCTGGCTCTCGCGGCGCTAGAGGCGTCCGCGTGTTATTATTTTTTCGCATCAGTAACTCCTTAAGCATCAGTACTGGTGTAGAGGGCTTACCTAAGATTGCCGTCTTGGTAAGTCCTCGCCTGTTATTCTTACGTTAATGTCTAGGCGACAAGTATTGTCGCAAGCGATAACACTTTTGTCAATAAGTATTTTTGCATGCGATAACACTTTCCATTGCTTGAATCATGTTTCGCACGCTAGACTTTGCAACTATGAATGGACAGGAGCTAACTACATCGCAAGTAGCAGAACGGTTGGGCGTGAGTGCCGTGACGGCGCGCTGGTGGTGTCGGCGCGGTTTATTCCCCAACGCCTACGAGCAACAAACGCCGCGCGGGGCAATTTGGATGATCCCCGAAAACGACCTCAAAGGATTCAAGCCACCAAAAAAGACGGGCAGACCACGCAAAGAGCAAACTAAGAAAGCCGCGAAGCAGATCAGTAAGAAGAAAGGCGGTCGTAAATGAGCGCGGATAAGCTGGAGACGCGGGTCTCAGACCTTGAGCAGTATTTCAAAATGCTGGCGGAGATGGTGAGTCGCCACGACGCGAGAAACGTCGAACTCAGCCAGAGCTATCAGACCGTCGTCGCACTGTTACACAGACACGATGATCGCCTGGACGAACACGAGGCGAGGAACAACGAACTCGGCCAGAGTTACCAAACGGTCGTCAGCCTTTTACAAAGGCACGATGAACGGTTGGACGAACATGAGGCGAGGAATAGTGAACTCGGCCAGAGCTATCAAACAGCCGTCAGTCTTCTACGAAGGCACGACGAACGGTTGGACGAGCATGAGAAGAATAATGTTGAACTCGCGCAAAGTTTGCAGACCGTCGCCGAACTTCTAAGGAGGCATGACGAGCGGCTGGGCGAACACCAGACGAAGAACGCTGAACTCGCGCAAAGTTTTCATACCGTTGTCGAACTTTTACGGCGGCACGACGAGCGGTTGGACGAAGGGAGAGAGGCACAGTCTGACGTGGATCACCGCATCGCTGCTTTAGTTGATGCACAGATTCGCACTGACGAAGCGATCACACGATTGACCGACGCCCAAACTCGTACCGACGAGGCGATCTCTCGCTTGAACGCTGCGCAAACTCGTACCGACGAAGCGCTCACACGACTAACAGCCCGTGTGGACAAGCTGACTGAGAACGTCGACCGATACATCGAAGGACGCAACGGGCAGGGATAGAATCTACAGGCGCGTAGATAATAGGCCAACCGATAAAATAGCAGGGGCAGCGGACGAATCCGCTGCCCCTGTAGTTTTGGCTAATGCGGCTGCGCGTTAAACCGCGACGACTTCGAGCGCGGGGTCAACTTCCTGCTGCACCATGCTCTCGATTGCCATCAGCGTGCCGGAGATGGAGCTGGGGCAACTGCCGCACGCGCCCTGATATTTAATGGTGAGCGTGTTCTCTTTGAGGCTGACGATCTCTAACCAGCCGCCGTCGCCGGCGAGCGCGGGGCGAATCTTCTCATCCAGGATTTCGTTGATGCGCAGGAGGCGCGGGTCGTCGCTCATGAGCGCGCCGAGCGTGCCGCCGAGTGCGCCCGCTGTTGCCGCTTCGGCTGCCGCCGCTCCGCCCTGCGCCGCTTCGGCCGCGCGGATGGGCACGGCGAGTTTCGGCAGCAGATCGTCCCAGTCTTCCGTCTCGGCTTTCTCGACCGTGATCATGCGATCCATGTAGAAGACGGAGACCACTCCGCCCACTTCGAATAGAGACTTGGCGAGCGCGTCGTCTTTGGCGAGCGACGCGCCGAGGAACGAGCGCGCCGCGCCCGTCGTGACGGGTTCTTTTAAGAGGAATTTGACGGCGTTCGGGTTGGGCGTCTCTTCAATGTTGTCAATCTTAGGCATTCTCGGTTCTCCAGATATAATTGCTTCTTTCAGTCTCGATTTAGATGCGGCGCGCACGCGAGACGCGGCCGCTAAAAAACTACGTCTGAAAGATTAATCGCGCGTCGCATTATACTTCCTTTCGGGGCGCGACCCGTACCCGCGAAAGCTGCGCAAATATTTACAAAAACGGGCGAAAAACGGCACGTTTTCGGACTTTGTTGTGGCGCATCGAACAATAGGATTAAGTGCGCGAAAATTTATTAAAAGAACCATTGTAAAATCAGGCGGAAGGGTCTATATTCGAGTTCCTCGCTTGTCCCCCTTTATAGGTGAAGACAAGCTGAGACGAGAGGCAGAGAGTAGCGAGGGCTTTCTGCCTCTTGCTATTTTTTGAGAGGCCAGAGGTCAGAGGTTAGAGGTTAGTGAAATCAGTTCTTGTCTTCGACTGATCTCTGACCTCTCACCTCTGACCTCTTTTAGTTAGTTATGAACATCGGCATCACAGTCTATCCGACTTACGGCGGGAGCGGCATCGTCGGTTCCGAACTCGGCAAGGAACTCGCGCGGCGCGGCCACACCGTACACTTCATCGCCTCGGCGCTGCCGACGCGCCTCACCGAACTGAACGAGCGCGTGCGCTTTCACGAAGTCGAGATGATGTCTTACCCGCTGTTCGAGCACCAGCCCTACACGCTCGCGCTCGCCACGAAGATGGCGACCGTCGCCGAGACGGAACAACTCGATCTCCTGCACGTCCACTACGCCATCCCGCATTCCATCAGCGCCATTCTCGCGCGCGAGTCTTTGCGACCGCAGCGGCGCCTGCCCGTCATCACCACGCTGCACGGCACGGACATCACGCTCGTCGGCGCGGATCGCTCATATCTTCCGATCACGCGCTACGGCATCGCGCAGTCGGACGGCGTGACCGCCATCTCACATTACCTCAAACGCGAGACCGCAGAGACGTTCGGCTATTCGGAGGTCGAAGTGATCCCGAACTTCGTCTGCGGCTCTGAATACATGCGCCAGCCGCGTGTGGAACTGCGCGCCGAACTCTCGCCCGTGAATGAACCGCTCCTCGTACACGTCTCGAACTTCCGCCCCGTCAAGCGTCCGGTGGATTGCGTTGAGATACTGGCGCGCGTGCGCGAGCGCGGCGTGGGCGCGCGGCTCGTGATGGTCGGCGACGGCAGCGAGCGCGGGCGCGCGGAACATCGCGCGCGTTGCCTGGGACTGGAAAAGTTCTGCACGTTCGTCGGCAAGCAGCCGCGCATCGTTGACTATCTCTCCGTCGCAGACGTGTTGCTGTTGCCCTCTGAGCAGGAATCTTTCGGTCTGGCCGCGCTCGAAGCGATGGCGTGCGAAGTGCCGGTCGTCGCCTCGCGCGTAGGCGGTCTGCCCGAAGTGATCACGGACGGCGAGACCGGGTGTCTGAGCGCCGTCGGCGACGTTGACAAGATGGGCGCGGACGCCGCCGCGCTCCTCTCGGACGAAGCGGCACGCCGCACGATGGGACGCCGCGCACGCGAATCCGCGCTCGCGCGTTACAGCACAGACCGCGTCATCCCGCAGTACATAGAATTCTATGAGCGCATCCTCGCCGCAAACCACAACTGACGAAGACGCCGCCTCTGCGCCGCCCACGGACGAACAACAGCGGCCGATTCGCTACATCATCCAAAACCTCGAACGCGCTTACGGCGTGCCGGAGAATTCGCGCCGCTCCGACCCGCTCGACATGCTCATCCAGATCATCCTCTCGCAAGCCACCAGCGACACCAACAGCCACCGCACCTTCGCCGCCCTCAAATGCCGCTACCCCACCTGGGACGCCGCCCTCCGCGCACGCGAATCAACCATCGCACGCACGATCCAATCCGGCGGCCTCGCCAATCAAAAAGCCGCCGTGATCAAAAGTCTCCTCCGCCAAATCAAACACGAACGCGGCGCACTCGACCTCTCATTCCTACACGAACTCCCGCCCGAAGCGGCCGTCAAATACCACTCGCAATTTCGCGGCATCGGCCCCAAGACCGTCGCCTGCACGCTCCTCTTCGCCTGCCGCGCGGAGGTCTTCCCCCTCGACACGCATATCTTCCGCGTCCTGCGCCGCGTCGGCCTCATCCCCCAAAAATGCACCGACCGACGCGCACACGAAATCATGAACGCCATCGTCCCGCGCGGAAAATTCTACTCCTTCCACGTCAACCTCATCCGCCACGGCCGCGCCCTCTGCCGCCCCCGCGACCCCCTCTGCCAACGTTGCCCCATCGTCGAATACTGCGACTACGGACATGGCATAATCTGAACTGTTGCTGTAATTAGTACCCAAAGGATTCCGATTCGGAATCTTTATGCTACCAAAATGCGCCGGAAAACTTTTACTACCGCAAAAGACTGTCGCCGACCTGCGCGAGTCGCTCCGCGAGTTCGAGATGCGCGGAGGGCGCTCAGGACGCGCCTGCGAACGGCAATGCATTGTTCCGCGTTCATCATTCGTCGAGTGTGATGTCTTACCTGGTTGACGGCAATAACGTGATGGGGCAGCGCGTCGGGTGGCACAGGGACAAGCCACGGGCGCGGCGCGGGTTGCTGGAGGAGTTGGCGCGGTTCGCGTCGGGAGGGCGTGCGCGCGTGGCAGTTGTGTTCGACGGTGCGCCGGACGAGAATTTCGCGGACGGGGCGACGTACAAAGGCGTGCGCGTCTACTATGCCGAGCGTGGGTCGGATGCAGACGAGCGGATCAAAACTCTGGTGGAAGATTCGCGCGAGCGGCGGACGCTCATTGTGGTGACTTCGGATCGCGCGCTGGCCGATTACGTGCGGCGCTGCGGCGCGCAGGTTCTACGTTCGGGCGAGTTCCGGCGGCGCATGGAAGCGGCGGAGGCTGAGGGCGCAGCGCAGCCGGACGCGGATGCGCCGCCCATTGAAGAGAGCACGGAACGCTGGATGCGCTACTTCGGCGTCGCGCCGGAAGATGATGAATAAGCATCGCATTAACGTCGGAATTTGAGCCGCCGCAAACACGACATATTCAGCGTTCAAGCGTGGACACTTAAGTCTTATATCTATACCTCTATCCCGCATTATAACTACGCAATCAGTGACAGCTGATTCACTGCGCCGCAGCAGCGGTCTGGGCGACGAGGGCGAGGCGGTCAGCTTTGGGGCTGAGGGCGAGGCGTGTGATTTTTTTGAGTCCGGCGGCGGAGAAGTCTGCGACGAGTTGCCAGCCGGGGGAAGGGCTGGCGGGGTTAAGTTGATAGAGTTTGGCATCCTGCGCCATGAGGATCGTGCCGTCGGGCGTCCAGGTGAGGTCTTCGCTCGCGGGAAGGGTGCGGGCGAGTGTGGTACTGCGCTTGGTCTTGAGGTCGAAGGCTTTGATGAGCCATTCGTCGGGGGAGATTTTGTGTACGAAGCTGAAGGCCGGGCGACGCGGGATGAGATGCAGCGCGCGGCCGATGTTGACGTGGATGGTGTCTAGAAAAGAGTTGTCGGTGGGCGCGAGTTGGAGCGTGTTGGGCTGCCCTTCGCGGCCGAGGATGAAGAGCGCGAGCGTGCGTTCGTCTAACCAGAGGTGATAGCCGACAGGTTTGATGTTGGGGAGGACGAGTGCGGGCGCGCCGCCCGTGAGGGGGAACTTCCAGAGGCGTTGCGTTTTGTCGGCTTCGACGCGGATGACGGAGAAGAATTTGCCGCCGGGCATGAGCGTGGGCGAGTATTCGCCTTCGGGCGTGTTGGTGAGGCGTGTGGTCTCTTTGGTGTTGAAGTCGTAGCGATAGATGTCCGTCTGGTCGCCTTCGCGCTGCGAGGTGTAGAGGAGGCTCCGGCCGTCCGGGAGGAAAGAAGGCTGGTTGTCGTAGCCCGCGCGGTTGGTGATGTTCGCGGGTCGGCCGACTTCGAGTTTGCCTTTGGAGACGCTCACGTCAACCACGAAAATGTCTTCGGACGCGGGCGGCGTCTGCGCCGAAGCGGCGGCGAGAGGGATGAAGAGGAGCAGCGCGGCGCGTAGCAAACTGTCGAAGGTAAATTTCATGGGCGGGCTTGGAAGAATTGATTCATTGAAGCATTGATTCATTGATCCAATGTTTCATTTGTTCATTGGATCAATGAATCAATGCTTCAATGAATCAATTCTTATTTTATTTGATCTCGATGAGTTCGATGTCGAAGATTAGTTTCTCTCCGGCGAGAGGGTGGTTGGCGTCGAGTGTGACGTGCGTGTCTGTGACTTCGGTGATCGTGACGGGGATTTGCTGGTCGGGCGCGATCTCCATCGCGAGCGCCATCCCGACCTCCGGTTCCTGTCCGATGCTCTGCGTGATGACGGCGCGATCAATGGCCTGCACGCGCTCCGGGATGTGCTGCCCGTAGGCGTCGTCGGCGGCGATCTCGACCGTCTTGCGGTCGCCGATGCCCATGCCGCGCACGCCTTCATCGAAGCCAGCGATGGTGTCGCCCGCGCCGACCGTGAACTCGAAGGGGTCGCCGCCCACGGATGAGTCGAAAGTCTCGCCGGTCTCCAAACGCCCGGTGTAATGCACGCGCACAGTATCGCCGTTTTTCGCTTGCTCTGGCATAATGCTCTCCATTCCGTTGATGTGTTGTCGCGGGAGAGCATCGCACACTCAACTGCGGAAATCCAGCGAAGCAACTTGCCTCTCGCCGGACAGAAAAATATTCGCTCAAGGCCGCCCCACCGGAGTTTTACGTATGAAGAAACTGACCTCGCTCGTAGTGGCGTACGCGCTCCTACTCTCTCTGCTCGCGTCGCCCGCCGGAGCGCAACAAACGCGCCCCGCGCCGCCACAGAGCGCGCCGCCCGCACAGCCCGCGCCGCCGCCACAGGACGATGAAGACGACGTGGTGCGCATCACCACGAACCTCGTGCAGATGGATGTCGTCGTGGTGGATAAAAAAGGCAAGCAGGTGACAGACCTGACGGCGGAAGATTTTGAAGTCTACGAAGACAAACGCCCTCAGAAGATCACCAACTTTTCCTACGTCCTGAACGAACCGGAGACGCGCCCTGGCGCAGGTGCGCCCGCCGCGACGCCCGCGCCCGCCGACAAACTCGCCCCGCCCGCGCCGCCGCGCCGCCTGCGCCCCGAACAGGTGCGCCGCACGATGGCGCTCGTCGTGGACGACATCGGACTCTCGTTCGCCAGCACGGACGCCGTGCGCGAGGCGCTGCGAAAGTTCGTCAACGAGCAGATGCAGCCGCACGATCTGGTCGCCATCATCCGCACGAGCGCGGGCGTAGGGGCGTTGCAGCAGTTCACCTCCGACAAGCGACAGTTGCACGCCGCCATCGACCGCGTGAAGTGGAATCTGGCGGGGCGCGTCTCGGCGTTTTCGCCGATTCAACAGGGAGTCCAGCCCCAGAACAGAATCTCTATGGGGGGCGAAGATAATCTGGACACGAGAGGCGCGGCCGACGATCTGGGAGCCGAAGTCGAGCAGTTTCGCGAGGAGTTGTTCGCCGTCGGCACGCTCGGCGCGGTCAATTTCCTCGTGCGCGGAATGCGCGAATTGCCGGGGCGCAAATCGGTGACGCTCTTTTCGGATGGGTTTCCCATACGGGCGAGCGACCGCGGGCCGAGCAGCGAGCGCGTGTTTCAAGCCCTGCGCCAGTTGATCGAATTCGCCAACCGCGCCTCGGTCGTCGTCTATTCCATTGACGCGCGCGGCCTCGTCGCGCCCGGCTTCTCCGCCGACGACGACACGGTCGGCATGGGTCTCGAACAACTCGACGAGGCGCAACGCAACCGCTCTTTCCAGATTTTCGACACGCAGAGCGGGCTCGACTACCTCGCGAGACAGACCGGCGGCTTTCTCATCAAAAACAGCAACGACCTCTCGCGCGGCGTCAGGCGCATCGTCGAAGATCAAAAGGGCTATTACCTGATTGGCTATCGCCCCGAAGGAGTGACCTTCAACCGGCGTTATCATAACTTCGCGGTGAAGGTGAAGCGGCCGGGTTTGCGTGTGCGGACGCGGACGGGCTTCTACGGCATCCGCGACGAAGAGACGCGCCCCGCCGTGCGCCGCACGCGCGAAGATCAGTTGCTCAGCGCGCTCACCTCGCCCTTCGCCGCCGCCGGCGTGCGCCTGCGCCTGACCGCCATCTTCGGCAACACCGAGCAGACCGGCTCGTTCATGACTTCGCTCATGCACATCAACGGGAGCGATGTGAAGTTCACCAAACAACCCGACGGGAATTACAAGACGGTGCTCGACGTGGTCGGCATCACCTACTCGGACAACGGGCGCGTGGTTGACAGCCGCAACCAGACGGGCACGCTCACCATGAGCGAAGAGGCTTACCAGAAAGCCCTGCGCGATGGACTGGTCTATTCCTTCAACGTGCCCGTCAAAAAGGCGGGCGCGTATCAACTGCGCATGGCCGTGCGCGATGCGGCGACGGAGCGTACAGGCTCGGCCAGCCAGTTCATCGAGGTGCCCGATTTGAAGAAGGATCGGCTCGCGCTCTCCGGGCTGGTCGTGACCGGCCTCAAGGGAAGCAGCCAGACGTTGACGGCGGGCGCGCGCGAAGCCAGCGCCGTCGCGCCGGAGGAGGCGGAGGGCGCGGGCGGTAACGGCGCGGCCTCGCTCGCCAGCCCGGCCGTCCGCCGCTTCCGCCAGAACTCCAACCTCGCCTTCGCCTATGCCATCTACAACGCACGACTCGACAAGGCCACGCGCCTCCCGCAACTGACCACGCAGACGCGCATCTTCCGCGACGGCGCGCCCGTCTTCAGCGGCGAAGCCGTGCCGCTCAAGTTCACTTCGCTGCCCGACCCGAAGCGGCTCGACCTCGGCGGCAGCCTCAACCTCGGCGCTGCTCTCCCGCCCGGCGAATACGTCCTCCAGATCGTCGTCACAGACCTGCTCGCCACGGGCAAGCACCGCGTCGCAACGCAGTGGTTGGATTTCGAGATCGTGAAGTGACGCGGCCGGCCGACACAGGAGGGGCGTGCGCTTAATCATGCACGGCAAAAGGTGCGCGCCCCTTGACGCACAGGTCTGGGGCGCGGCCTCTCTCCCGCGCACGCTCATCCGTGAACACTATCGAAGCGGAGGCCGACAGCGAGCTTCGAGAATGTTCGACAGGGCGGCCGACTAAAGCGGAACTGATGAGCGGGAAAGCGCCGCCGACGACGGCCGCATCATCTCCTGCGGCCGTCGACTTTTATTGGCGCGTTTATGTTATCGGGGCTGCCGTCCGCTCCGAATATAGCTCCAAAATAAGTGTTGACAGTCAATATGAGGTGAAGTATTGTGTGCCGCACCTCGCACTACCTCGCACTGTCGCAGTTCCTCGCCCAACTTTGAACATCGTAAACTGTTAGCGATAGCGTCAGCTTCGTTAGCTTCAACGTACATTTAGCTTCACACATACAGGTAAGTCGGCGTCTCATCAGCGGGGCGTCAAATGGCTGTTATGGGTTTACTTCCTGAAAGCCGAATCGACGGCTGGCACGGGCAAAAGCTGAGCCGGGAAGCTTCACAGACTCATCGCGGCGCTGCCTCAGGATGCGAGTCAGAGGACATGCCTGTCTCGATAATCTCGGCGCGGCTGTTGACGAGGTGAAGCGATTCAATCCTCAAGCGCCATTGGCGTGAGCCGCACGCCGACGTTAATTATCGTTGATAGCGCGGGCGTCTTG
>DASVPS010000049.1:0-26585 GCA_036389555.1 Pyrinomonadaceae bacterium | reverse complement strand
CAGAGCTATAGAAGGGATGAAGGATGAGGGATGAGGGATGAAAAGGGACGAAGCAGTTATTTCCAGCTATTGAGTTAATGACTTCATCCCTCATCCTTCCGCCCTCATCCCTTGAAAGATGCGTAGGGCTGAGAAGGTCGCGGATCTGCTGCGGGAAGAGATAACGCAGATCGTCGGCTATGAGTTGGATGATCCGCGGGTGGCGATAGTCACGGTGACGGACGTGCGCATGTCGGACAATTTGCGCGAGGCGCGCGTCTTTGTCACCGTCAGCGGCACGGAGGAAGAGGCCACGGTCGCGCTCAAAGCGTTGCGCAAGGCCGCCCCTTACGTGCGACGCCAACTCGCCATCAACCTGAATCTGCGGCACGCGCCCGAAATACATTTTATCCGCGACACCGTCGAAGAAAAGGCCGCTCGCGTGGACGACATCCTCCGCGGAATCGTCCATGCTCCCGAAGAGCAGCCCGCCCCTCCCCACGACGCCGACGCGGAAACCGGAGAGGAGATAACGAGTGATGAGTGATGAGTAATGAGTAATGAGTAAAGACAAGGCTTTGGTTTTTACTCATCACTCATCACTCATTACTCATCACTTTTTTGAAAACTATGCTAGTTCAAGTCGTCGAATTGATTGAGGCGAAGCGTCACTTCGCCATCACCTCGCACATTCGTCCCGACGGCGACGGCCTGGGATCGTCACTCGGTCTCTACTGGCTGCTGAAGGCGCTCGGCAAAGAGCCGGAAGTCATCATGCGCGACCCCGTGCCGCATTCTTACGGCAAACTTCCCGGCGCGGAAACCATCCGCGTCACGCCCGTCGTAGATCGCGAATACGATGCCGTCTTCGTCATCGAATGTTCCGACATCACGCGCCCCGGACTCGTCAATCTCGACAAACAATTCGTCGTCAACATAGACCACCACGCGACGACTTCCCTCTTCGGCACGATCAACTGGATCGACTCGACCGCCTCGGCCGTCGGCGAGATGATCTACAACCTGTGCAAGGCCATCGGCGTGCGCCCGTCCAAAGAGATCGCCGAGTGCGTCTACACCGCCCTTGTCACCGACACAGGATCGTTCCACTACTCGAACACGACGGAGCGCACCTTCAAAGTCGCTTCCGAACTGCTGCGCGCGGGCGTCAAACCGGCGAAGGTGTCGCAGGCCGTCTTCAACAATTACCCCTGGAGCAAGCTGCAACTGCTCAGCGAGGTGCTGCCGACCGCGCGCCACGATGAGACGGGGCGCGTCGCCTGTCTGCGTCAAACTTTGGAGATGCAGGAACGCACGGGAGCTTCGGACGAGGATTCGGACGGCTTCGTCAATTATCCGATGAGCGTCGGCGAGGTTGAGGCGTGCGCGTTTTTGAAGGAGACCGCGCCGGGCGTCTATCGCACGAGTTTGCGCTCGAAGGGCGACGTGAATGTGGCGCGCATCGCGGAGAAATTCGGCGGCGGCGGCCACCGCAACGCCGCCGGCTGCACGCTGACGGGCGATTGGGACGAGGCCGAGAGCAACATCGTCGCGCTCTTGGTCGAAGCCGTCGAGAACCGCTCGAACGGCAACGATAACAACAATTCAGCGTCCGACCAGCCGCCCACGCTCGGCGGCAACACGCCCACCGGGCAACTGCCGCCCACGCTCATCAGGGGCACGCTCAATGCGGAAAGATAGAAAGGCTATTAGTTGTCAGCAGCCAGTTGTCTGTGGTTCACATCAATCTTTAGCAACTCGCGTGGTCGCCACAGGCAACGGACAACTGGCGCTGGCAACTGACAGCCCGCCGTTCTTCGTTTATACTCTGCGCCTATGACATGGTTCCGTAAAAAGGGACAGAAGATTGAAGTGGTTCCGGCGGACGAGCGCGTCGTCAAGACCGAAGGCGTCTTCCGCAAGTGCCCGGAGTGCGATGCCGCGCTCTTCAAGAAAGACCTGGAAGAATCGCTGCAAGTCTGCCCGCCGTGCGGCCACCACTTTCGCATCGGCGCGCGCGAGCGCCTCGCCATCCTCTACGACAACGCCGACTATGAGGAACTCGACGCCGAAGTCATCTCCCACGACCCGCTCAATTTCGTAGACACCAAGCCCTATCCGCAAAGGCTCGAACAGGCCAAGCGCTCGACGGGTTTGCCGGAAGCGATCATCAATGCGCGCGGGAAAATGGGCGGCCACTCGGTCTATGCGGGCGCGATGGATTTCAGTTTCCTCGGCGGCTCGATGGGTTCGGCCGTTGGCGAGAAGGTGACGCGCCTCGTGGAGCGCGCGATCAAGGAGCGCGCGGCCGTCATCACGATCACCTCTTCCGGCGGCGCACGCATGCAGGAGGGCACGCTCTCGCTCTTGCAGATGGCGAAAGTGTCCGCCGCGCTCGCGCAACTAGACAAGTCGCGCCTCCCCTTCATCTCCGTCCTGACCGACCCGACGACCGGCGGCGTCACGGCCAGCTTCGCCATGCTCGGCGACGTGATCATCGCCGAGCCGAAAGCCCTGATCGGTTTCGCCGGGCCGCGCGTCATCGAACAGACCATCCGCCAGAAGTTGCCGAAAGATTTCCAACGCTCCGAATTCCTGCTCGACCATGGCATGCTCGACGCCGTCGTTGACCGGCGCGAGATGCGCGCCCTCATCATCAAGATGCTCGACTTTATGGTCAACCCCGAAATCAGCGCGCCGAAGCTCGACGTGGACATCAACTTCGCCGGCCGCCCGAACGGCTACGACGCACACGCCGCCAAGACCTTGCTCGAAGAGCAGTCGTCTGAGTCAAAGCTTCAGAACCAGACAACTCAAGTCAAAGACTGACCCCTCGAATTGCGGAATGCGGATTGCGGATTAAAGAAAGTAGATTGTCTTTTCAATCCGCATTCCGCAATCCGCAATCCGAAATAGCCATCCATGCGTTCTGATCCGCAATCCGCATTCCGCATTCCGCAATTCGAAGAGGCGGTCAACTATCTCCTCAGTCTCGGTCACGAAACCCTCGCGATCAAACTCGGCCTCTATAACATCGAACGACTGCTCGCCGCGCTGGGGTCTCCCGAACGCGACTACCCGGCCGTGCAGATCGCCGGCACGAACGGCAAAGGCTCCGTCGCCGCCATGCTCGATAGCATCTGTCGCGCCTCCGGCGTGCGCGCCGGTCTCTACACTTCACCGCACCTCGTCTCGATCACCGAACGCATACGCCTCGCCGGGGGCGACATCACGCGCGCAGAATTCGCACGCCTCGCCACGCGCGTTCGCGCCGCCGCAACCGAATTAGCAACTGCGACCGGCGCGCTCCCCACGTTCTTCGAGCAGGTCACGGCCATCGCGCTCTTAGCCTTTCGCGAAGCGCGGGTCGAACTCGCCATTCTCGAAACCGGCCTCGGCGGGCGGCTCGATGCGACGACCGCCGCCCGCGCCGACGTGCTCGCCATCACGCCCATCGCCCTCGATCATCAGGAGTATCTCGGCGACACGCTCCGCGCGATAGCCGCCGAGAAGGCCGCCATCATCCGCGCGGGCGCGGCGGCGGTCGTCGTCGCGCCGCAGCCCGATGCGGCGCGCGAGGTGATACTGGCGCGCTGCCGCGAGTGTCACATCACGCCGCGCCTCGTCTCCGCCGGCGATATACGTGTGCGGGGCGCGGACGCGACGGGTCGCCTGCGCGTGACGTTCGACACCGGGGCGGACGTTTACGAGGATGTACGCCTGTCCCTGCGTGGACGGCATCAGGCGACGAACGCCACCGTCGCCGTCACCATCGCGGAAGTTTTGCGCGAACGCGGTTTCCACATCACGCGCGAATGCGTCATCGAAGGACTCGAAACCGCCGAGCACGCCGGACGCCTCGAACTCATCGCGGGCGAGCCTTCCCTGCTCTTCGACGGCGCACACAACGCGGCGGGGGCGCGCGCCCTGCGCGACTACCTCGACGAATTCGCACGCACGCACGTCACGCTCGTCTTCGGCGCGATGCGCGATAAAGATTTGGACGCCATCGCGGCGACGATCTTTCCGGCCGTGGATGAGTTGATCCTGACGCGCCCGGCCAACCCGCGCGCGGCCACGCTCGACGCGCTCGAACAACTCGCCGCGGCGCAAGCCCTCAAGCGGAGGCCAATTCTCGCGGAATCGCCCGCCGATGCACTGCGCGCGGCCGCCGCATGTACGCCCCCCGAAGGGATCGTCTGCGTCACGGGGTCGCTCTATCTCGTCGGCGAAGTCAAGAGCCTCTGCGCGCGGGGAGAGGTTGAATCGAACCGTATAAAGTTTTAGATTGCACGCAGAGGTTGATTCAACCAGACAGACTTTAACCAGCAGGCTCGTCAGAAGGAACCTATGGACACATCCGGCAAAGAAGCTCCCGAAGTCGTGTCGAGCGAAGACGTGTATAGCGGCCGCATCTTCACGGTCACGCTCGACACGGTGCGCGAGGACGGGCGCGAGCACCGGCGCGAGGTCGTGCGACATCCCGGCAGCGCGGCCATCGTCGCCCTGCACGACGACAACACGATTTCGCTCGTCAGGCAGTATCGCCACCCGACGGTGAAGTACCTGTTGGAAATCCCTGCGGGGAGTCGCGGCGATTTCGAGCCGCCGGAGGAATGTGCGGCGCGCGAGTTGGAGGAAGAGTTAGGAGTGGTGGCCGAGCGTTGGGAGAAGCTGTCGGAGTTCTTCGTCTCGCCGGGCTTCTGCGGCGAGAAGATGTGGGTCTATCTCGCAACCGACCTGTCGGAAACCAAGGCCAACCCGGAGGACGACGAGAACCTGGAGATCGTGCGCCTGCCGCTCGCACGCGCGCTGGAGATGATCGAGGCGGGCGAGATCGAAGATGCCAAGACCATCATCGGCCTCACGCTCGCCGCCGCGCGCTTCGGAACGAGGTAAGGGGAAAGATGAAAGGTTAAAGATAAGAAGGCGCGTCCGGCGTTGAGCCGCCCGCGCTAATCTTTCGCCTTTCCCCGTCCCCTTTACCTCTTACTACTTTTCCCTTTCCCTTTCACCTTTCCTCGTCTCACGGTTGACGCTCATCCTCCCTTCTCTTACACTCGAAATCATCGTGGACACACCGACCGAAACTCCGCACGGACTTACTTCCGACACCGAGCCGAACGCGCACGCCGCTGAGACGGCGACGCCCAATTTATACGGCGCGCAAACTTCGACGGCCTTTGCCGCCGCGCCCGTCACGCGCACGGACGATCCGGCGTGGGGACTCGGCGCGGCTTTCGGCGTCTGGTTCGCCAGCGTGGGGATGCTCGTGGTGGGCGGCGTACTGGCTCTGGCCGTGTATGTAGTCATACGCCGCCCCTCGCTGGCCGCGGCAGACTTGTCCTCGCTGGAATCCGATCCGCTGCTCATCTTGTTTTCGATTGCGGCGATGGTTCCGGTTCATCTGTTGACATTCGGCATCGCGTGGGCGGTGGTGACGGGGTTCGGCAAACGACCGTTCCGCGAAGCCGTCGGGTGGAGTTGGGGCGAGCGCCTCGGTTTTTGGACTTGCGTCGTGCTGGCGGTCGGCCTGTGGCTCTTCGGCATGCTGCTGGCGACCCTGTTCGGCGGGCAAGGGACGGACATAGATCGGATCATCGCCAGTTCGAATGCGGCGCGGCTCAGCATCGCATTTCTCGCCGTCGCCACCGCTCCGATTGTTGAAGAGACGATCTATCGCGGCGTGCTCTTCGCGCCGCTCAAACGCGCGGCCGGGACGAAGCTCGCCGTGGTGATCGTCTCCGTCATGTTCGCCGCCGTACACCTCATGCAGTATCGCAACAACTTTGGCGTGATCGCGGCAGTGACCGTGCTCAGCTTCACGCTAACGTGGGTGCGCGCGAGCACCGGACGCCTGCTCCCCTGCTTCGCCATCCACGCCGCATTCAACGGCATTCAGGCGATCATCATCGTCGCCCAGCCTTACCTGAAAACGCTGGTTCCCACACAGCCCACCGTGCCGCAGGGGATGTTGCTCGACGCGCTCGCGCGCATGCTCATCGGCTGGATATAACAGACATGACACACGAAGTGGTCGTCGTCGGCGCGGGGATTGGCGGCCTGACGGCGGCCGCGCTTCTGGCCGCGCGCGGCGTTGACGTGTGCGTGTTGGAGAAGGAACCGGCGGGCGGCGGTTGCGCGTCTACGTTCGAGCGGTTCGGTTATGCGTTCGAGTCAACCGCAGGACTCTACGCCGGTTGGGGCGCAGAAGACATCCATGCGCGCGTCTTCTCGGAGTTGCCCGTTGCCCCGCCGGAAGCGCGCCGCCTCGCGCCCGCCTACGTCGTGCGGCTGCCCGATGCGACCGAGGTGCGGGTCGGAGCGGGCGTCGAAAGCGTAGAGGATTTCGAGCAGGAATTGAGCCGCGCGTTCCCCGAATGCGCACAGGCCGCGATCAATTTTTATCGCGAACTCACGCCCGTCGCCGAAGCCCTGCAACGCAGCGCAGGACGCGCGCACGAACTCGCCACGCTCGGCAAGTTCGTGCGTATGAAACTCCTGGCGGCCGAGGTGCGCCACGCCTCGCGCATCCTCGCCCTGCAAACACAGACGGCGGCCGCACATCTCGCCGCCGCTTCCCTGCGCTTCCGCCGCTTCGTTGACGCGCAACTGCAAATCTACGCCGGTTGCGCGAGCGAAGAGTGCGCTTACCTGTACGCGGCGGTCGCGCTCGATCTACCTCGTCGCGGTCTCTACGCCCTCGGCGGCGGCGCGGGCGCACTCGCGCGTGCGCTCACGGATTCCATCAAGCACAGCGGCGGCCGCGTTCGCTTCGATACGACCGCGCTGCGCCTCGCGTTCGACGCGGACGGGCGCGTCGCCGGAGTTGATCTGTTGAGCGGCGAGAGCGTGCGCGCCACGCGCGCCGTCGTCAGCAATCTCACCGTCTGGGATACCTACGGCAAACTTGTCGGCGCGGCGCGCACGCCCGGCCACTTGCGCGAACGCCTGAAAGGGGCGCGCGGCTGGGGCGCATATCTGCTCTACCTCGGCGCGGACGATGCGGCCGTCGGGCGTCTCCCCGCCGAACATCTACTCGCGCTCGACAGTTGGCAGGAAGGCGAAACTTACGACGCCACCGGGGCGCAGTTCATGTTCAGCGCGTCGCCCGTCTGGGACTCCGCGCGCGCGCCCGCGGGCAAACGCGCCGTCACCGTCTCGCTCTACACGGACGCGGCCGAGTGGTTCGCCTATCACACGGACGAGAGCGAGCACGAGACGCAGGATCAGCAAATGCTGGAAACGTGTTGGGCGCGTCTGCACGCCGCGCTGCCCGAACTCGGCGCGGGCGCGGAAGTGATCGAGACGGCGACGCCGCGCACCTTCTACGAAACGACGCGCCGCAAACTCGGCATGACGGGTGGCCTGCCGCAGACGCTCGCCAACTCCGGCGCAAACTCTTTCACGCACCGCACGCCGTTCCCGAATCTATACATGGTCGGCGACACAACTTTCCCCGGCAACGGGCTTGCCGCCGTCACCCAATCCGCCCTCATCGCCGCCAACGAGATCGCCCCGCCGCGAAAATAAAATTTACGTTGATGATTTATTAGCGAAGCGCGAACTCAAGCGCGCCGCGTGCGTCCGTGTCCGCGCCGCGTATGATGATGACCTGGTCGCCGTTGAGATGAACGAGTGTGAGGCGTGCGCCGTCGCGCCAGATGAACTCCGCGGCGTCGCCTGCGCCGTCGCGCTGTGCGCCGCTTTTGCCACAGAGGATGTTGTAGGCGCGGAAGAACTCTGCGGCCTCTTCGGGCTTGTCCCAGCGCGTCTGCCAGACGAACAGCGGTGTGCTGCGGGCGCGCTCGAACAAATAGGCGCGGTCGCCGCCCCAGCCCGCCGCAGCGCGCGTCGCTTCCGCGGCCGGGAGCGACTTCAGGAGCAGGCCGCGCACGCCGAGTTCGCCGAGCGGCGTGCTGACCGCGACTTGCCAGTCGTTCGCAGCGAAACGCCCTTCATCCAACGCCATCTCACGCGGTTGTTCGTTCGTAAAATATTTTTCCGGGTGCAGAATTTGCTCGCTCGACACGGGCGGGCGGCGAAAGAGTTCGTCCACGCCGCGTGCGCCCGTTTTGCGTCGCACGGCCTCGACGAAGCGCGTGCCGTCGCGGTAGCGGAAAATGAATGTCTCGGTCAGGAGCGGCGGGAAGAACGCGCCGATCTCGCGTCGGTAGACGCCGAAACGCGCATCCTCGCCGCGCCCGATCTCTTCGAGCGTGCGGCGCGACCAGACGGCGTCGGTCTGCTCGCGGCGTCGCTGCACGTTCATCGCATCGCCTTCGACGACCGCGAAGGCGGCCTCCGCACGGTCGAAGTTGTAAGGGCGCACGGCGAGTAGGTTCAGCAGATCGAAATGTTGGTCTTGCAGCGCGTGGACGTACTCGTGCGCGATGAGCGACTCGTCGCGCGCCGCAGCATCATCCGCGCCCTGACCGGCGAGGATGAGCACGCGCTTGTGGAGCGGCGAATAGGCCGCACCAGCGGAGACGGCGGTGAAACTGGCGGCGAGCGTGGCGAGGTCTGTGCCTTCGGGCAGCATCCCGCCCGCGACGGCGAGGCGGCTCAGGGCGCGCAATTCATCGCCGGCCAGTTGGTCGGCCAACTCTTTCGTGCGCGTGCCATACTCCCAGCCGGAAAGTTCGCTCATCCCCGCGTCGCGCTGCCATTGTAGTTCGCGCGTCGCGGCGACCGACGCCATCACGCGGCGGCGAACGTTCTCAAGCGCCGGCGACAGAGGCCGCACCAGCAGCGGCGTCAACTCACGCTTCGCGGGCGCAATGGCGACGGCCGCCGGGATGCCACGCCTACGCGACTCGCGTTTATTGCCGCACGAGGCGACCAGAAACGCCGAGCCGGTGGCCGCGACGATGACGAAAACAAAAATAGCGCGCCTTGTAACCCTTGTACGCATACAAAGTTTAGACGCGCCAACGACGTTTAGCGATGCCGGGGCGAAGTTGGGAAAGGGGGAAAGGGGAAGAAGAAAAGCTAAAGCTATGCCGGGCTAAACTTTCTTAGCAGCAGTTTGAACGAGTCCCGCGAGGGACGATTGATAATAGCCCGGCGATTTATCGCTGGGGATCAGTTGAAAAATAGTGTGCGAGTCCCGTAGGGACGATTGAATCTGTAAGAATATTCAATCGTCCCTACGGGACTTTATGTACAAGACACGTTGACTCTCCCAGCCATCAATGGCTGGGCTATTATCAAATGTCCCTCTGGGACAAGAACAAGTTTACTGTTCAAACAACTTCTTACCTTTACTCATTCCCCTTGACCATTTGCCCCTGCTTTATCTATTCCAGCATGTCGAGCATGGAGTTGCCGCCGCCGCCGCCGCCGACTGGCGCGGGAGGTGGCGGTTTCTCTTCGGGCGCACCGCCGAAGTCCGCGAGTTTGAGGCGGAGGTTGCCCTGATTCGAGGCATAGGAGAGGGCTTCGTCTTTGTTCAGCGTGCCGTTGCGGATCAGTTTTTCGAGCACGCCGTCGAAGGTTTGCATGCCTTCGAGTTCGCCCTGCTCCATGGCGTCAATGAGCGAGCGGCCTTCGGATTCGCCGCGCTCCATGTATTCGCGCGTGCGCGCAGTGGATTTGAGAATCTCGATGGCCGCGACGCGCCCCTTGCCGTCGGCGCGCGGCAGGAGACGCTGCGAGACTATGAAGCGGAAGGTCTGCGACAGGCGCGCGCGGATCGAGGCCTCTTCGTTCTTCGGGAAGACGCCGATGATGCGGTCTACGGTCTTCGAAGCGTCAATCGTGTGCAGGGTGGAGAGGACGAGGTGGCCTGTCTCGGCCGCTTCGAGCGCGACTTCAATCGTCTCGCGGTCGCGCATCTCGCCGACGAGGATCACCTTCGGCGCTTGTCTGAGCGCGGCGCGCAGGGCACGCGCGAAGTCGGGCGTGTCCGAGTGTAGTTCGCGCTGGTGGATGGTCGAATTCTTGTGGCGGTGGAGGAATTCGATGGGGTCTTCGATGGTGACGATGTGGTAGTACTTCTCTTCGTTGATGAGGTCGATGATGGCCGCAAGCGTGGAGGATTTGCCGGAGCCGGTCGGGCCAGTGACGAGGACGAGGCCGGTCTTAAGTTCGGAGATGCCTTTGAGTTGCGGCGGCAGGTTGAGTTCCTTCCAGCCGGGCGGGTCGGGCGGGATGACGCGCATCACGATGGCGTGCGTGCCGCGCTGCATGAAGATGTTGACGCGGAAACGCGAGAGGCCGGGCGCGCTGAAAGAAACGTCGGCCGAGCCGAACTTTTCGAGGCTCTCGACCGCCGCCGGGTTGCGCCCCATGATGATCTTGGAGATGCCGGACGTGTGCGCGGGCGTCAGTTTTTCCAGGCCGGGGTAGGCGACGCCCTGCAATTTCCCCAACAATTCGACCTGCGGCGGTCGTCCCGGCGAGAAGATCAGGTCGCTGACCTTGCCCGAAGCGGAGAGCATTGTTTGCAGGACGTGTACGAAATTCAGCGGCGCGGGCGCGGCCGCCCCTGCGTCGGTTGCGTGTGTGCCCGCTGTCTGCGCGGCGGGCGGCGGTTGAATGGACATAAAGTTCGTGAGATGTTCCGAGAATATGGATTGACGAGAAAACGCCGGGCGGTTTGTTGTCCGTGAGTTTACCGCCCGCGGCCTTTTGGCCGGCCGCCGGCAACTGGACTTTACTACTGTACCGTTCCGAGCAAACTTTCGTAAAGCCTGTAACGAAAAAAATACGCCGCGGGCAAACAACTGCGCCGTTTCCCGCGTACATCAAACTGGAGGCAAGGCACGGGATGTGCTTTACGTGTTTGGGACGGCATCCCGAATTGACCGGAAGGAGGCGCTTTCAGGTTATGGCAACCTACAGAGACCCTGTGCGAGTTTTTGCTCCGCTGGAGGTGGTTGAGCGCCTGCTGGAGATTCGCGAAGAAGCGGGTTACTCTCCCGAAATTTTTCTCCGCTCGTCCGATGACTTGGCAGCTTACTTCGACGCTTACGGCTTTGACGTCTACGCATTCACCGAGACGGAATCCGAGTTTTGTTACGGCCGTTACCGTGCCGCGCTCGCCCCCGGCGGCGACCACGCGCACAGTTCACCGACCGCACACTGACGTTCAAACAGCAATTCAACCGGAACGGGGGCGACCTTGAAAGAGGCCGCCCCCGTTTTGCGTCTCTAGAGAGCCTTGATGACGACGAAAGTCACGTCGTCGCTCGCGCCGCGCCCGTTCGTCCATTCGAGCACGTCGGCATGCAGGAAGTCTATCAACTTGCGCGCGCTCAACTCGCGCCCTTCTTTCACCTTGAGTTCGAGCCGGTCGCGCCCGTACTCAGCGCCGTACTCGTTCGTGGCCTCCGTGATGCCATCGGTGTAGAGCAGTATGATCTGGCCGGGCTGAATGGGCAGGTAATATTCGTAATAGCGCGTGTCGCGAAACATGCCGAGCGGCAGGCCGCCGCGTTCGATGAAGCGCGCGTTGCCTTCGGCGTCCATCAGGAGCGGCGGGTTGTGCCCGGCGTTGGCGTAGGCGAGCGTGCGGTTCGTCGCATCGAGCGCGCCGTAGAAGGCCGTCACGTACTGGTTGTTTTCGATGGATTCCCAGAGCAGATAATTGACCTTCGACATCGAGATGTTCGGCGCGTAGCCGATGTGGATCGCGGCGCGAAGGCTGGCGCGCAGGAAGGCCATCAAGAGCGCGGCGGGCACGCCCTTGCCCGACACGTCCGCGATGACGATGCCGAGATGATCTTCGTAGAGACTGACGAAATCGTAATAGTCGCCGGAGACTTCTTCGGTCGAAAAGTTGTAGGCGCTGATGTCGAAGCCCGCGAGTTGCGGGTCGCGCGAAGGCAGCAGTTCGAGTTGGACGTGGCGCGCAACTTCGAGTTGCGCCTGCAAGCGTTTCTTCTCGACCGACTGCTCGTATAGCATCGCCTTCTCAATGATGATCGCAACCTGCGAGGCGAGCAGCATCAGGATTTCCAGATCGTCTTTGGTGTAGGCATTCTTCCGGTCGCTTTCCAGATCGAACGCTCCGATCACTTCTTCGTTCGAGATGATCGGGGCGACCATCTCCGAGCAGGTCGAGCGGCGTGCGTTGACATAGCGCGGGTCTTGGCTCACGTCGTGGACAAGGAGCGGCTCGCCCGTCTGCGCCGCATAGCCGAGCAGTCCTTCGCCCACTTTCAGGTGCAGATCGGTCAGCTCGCTGATGTCATAGCCGCGCACGGAGGTTGTGCTGAAACCTTTGAGCGCGCCGATGTCCGGGTCGCCCGTGCCGTCCGTCTGCGGGCTGCGCTCGATCATGTAGATGCCCGCCGCGTCGTAGGGAAGGAGCGAGCCGAGCGTGTCCATCACGAGTTCGAGCACCTCGTCCACGTCGAGCGAGCGACTGATCTTCTTCGTGATGTCGAGCAGCAGCCGCAGCTTGTCAACGACGCTCAGGCTTGTTCCCGCCGCCGTCCCCGCCGCATCTGTGATCTGTTCTGTCATAAGCACACACCATCCGCCCGGCTTCCCTATCGGCGCGCGATTCCGCGCACACGCCAAACTGAGATTATAGATGAAGGACGCGGCAGAGCAAGAATGAAGGCCGACAATGTATCAGAAGCCCGGCCGCTCAGGTTAAGCCCGCCCGTCCTCGCACGTCCTTTCCATGGCGGCCTCCGTCAACAAGGCGAACTCCAACGCCGCCGCCCCGTGGTGTCGGAAGAAATCGTTGACATCCGAAGGGAGCGTGATGCACGCGAGCGTGAGAGAGCGCGAGGCGAAGAGTTCGCCGTAGCGTTCTGCGGCGCGTCGTCCGGCCGCGTCGGGGTCGAGCGCGGCGACGACGCGGAAACGGCCGAGCGGCGCGAGCCATTCATCTTTCAAGCCGCCCGCGCCGACGAGTCCGACGGCACTGAAGCCGTGCGCCAGAAGCGTCAGCGTGTCTGTAAAACCCTCGACCAGATAGACGACGCTCCCGCTCGCCAGTTCGTTCAGACAGTCTACGTTGTAGAGCGTGGGCACGACGCCGCGCATGTTGTGCCAGCGCGGCTCGACGCCCGGGGCGGTCGTGCGCGCCTGCAAATAGATCGCGCGCCCCTCGACGCGAAACGGGAACAACAGGCGATGCCGGTAAAACGTCAGGTGCGCACGCGCGTTGAACAGACCGCTCCGCCGCAACTCTTCGAGCGGAAACGCCGCCTGCATCTTTCGCATCACGCGCCGGTATGCGCGGCGCGGAAAGTAGACCACTCCCGCGCGCCGCGCCGTCCCTGCGTCAATCCCGCGGCGAGCGAGATAGCTGAAGCCCTCCGCCTGATCTTCCGCGCGACACGCCGCGAGCAATGCCTCGCAGATTGCGCCCAGACGCTCTGCGCCGAGCGGTTCGGGTTCCGGCTCCGACGCCGCCACCTCGTCGGGCGCGGCGCGCTGCGCAAGCGTTCGCTTGCGGCTTTGCCGCTCCAACAATCCGAGTTCGCGCGCCAGTTCGCCGACGGCGCGGCCGAACTTCACCTCATGCATCAACTCGTAGAAACGGATCGCGTCGCCGCCCTCATCGCGCGAGAAACAGTGGAAGAGGCCGCGCGTGAGGTCTACGGAGAGACTCGGATGGCCTTTGCCGCTGTGTGCGTGGGCGGGGATGGGGCAGAGCGTTTGCAGGCGACCCGCCGCCGGGTGTGCGTGCGGGCAGTAGCGCAGGTAAAACGTGCGATAGTCTATGACGCGCTTGATCTCGTCGCGGAGTGTGAGCAGACGTTCGCGCCCCGAAGGCGACTCATCAACGGGCATGACCGTTGTTGTTCGCATAAGCCTGACGCGCCGCATAACGCGCCTCGACCTCTTCCGCGTGGCGCGCGCGATACTCGCCCCACAGACGCGACACCTTCATGCGATATTCGACCAACTCGCGGCTCACGTTGAAACGCCGCGCGATCTCGGTCGAAGTCCGACCCGCGCGCACGTATCGACGGAGCGCCGAGAACGGCACGAGCGCGGCCGCGCCCACTGCGTAAGCCGCCTCCTCGTCCGCCTCGTTGTAATCGCGCGCCACGGTCTTCCCCTGTTTGTTCTGCGCGACGATGGACAGACGGTTCGCCTTGTGGCCGAGGAAAACGTGACAGACTTCCTCCATCAACGTCGCGTTGTTGCGCGCCGCCCCGTGCTTCGGATTCAACAGCACCAAACGCCAGCCGTTCGGCAGAGGCCGCGAGCACGTCCCGCCCGACCACGCATCCGAACCCACCCCCAACAAATGCTCCCGCGTCTCATCCGACAACCCCTGAATCTGATCGAAATCAATCACCATCAACTTCGCGAAGTGCGCCAACGCAAACGGGTCGAGCGGCTCGTCGTCGCGCCGCAACCCCGCGAAGTCGCGCAACCCCATCGCGCGCACCTCATACTGGCGTCCCTTAAACGTCGGCGGAAATTTCGTCTCGTCCACTTGCTTGCTGATTCCTTATCCCGGCGGGCTGTGTTGCTTCCAGAGTAGCTACAAGTTCAAGAACCTCAAACTTTCAAAGCTGCACAGCCTCGCCATGCGCTTCAAGGCTCTCTACATAAACAGCAATCGCCTCTTTAATATTTACGAGAGCCTCTTCCCTCGTCGCACCCTGAGACACACAACCCGGCAGCGAGGGCACTTCTGCTACGAACACCCCGTCTTCGTCCTCTTCAATCAACACACGATATTTCATGCGCCGCCTCCATCAACTAAGTTGCAACGTTGATTATACCCACTTGCCAGCCACTTTGCCCTTCACGCAATTTTGGCATATACGTCCTTCAAAGCAATCTCACAACCGATGACGCTAATCTTTATTACGTCTTCCGCATCATGATATTCCGAGTATCGCCATTCCTTATCGTTCTGCCTAACGTACTGCTCGATCCGGTACGGCTCTTGAGCGACGAGAATATATTCCGACAGCGATGCGATCTGCTGGTACTGCTCAAACTTCTTCCCACGGTCGTAAGCTTCCGTCGAAGCTGACAAAACTTCAATGATCACCACCGGATTGAGCAGCGTGTCATTCTCCGCATCATCAAACAACTCCGGCTCACACGCCACGACGACATCAGGATACGTGTACTTCCCCGTCGCGCTCACCTTCACCCGCATATCGCTCGGATAGACATTGCACGGGCGCTCAAGCAACTGATTGCCGAGCACGCGGATGATGTTTGCCGCGATGAGATTATGCCGCTTACTCGCGCCCACCATCGCAAACACTTCCCCCGCGAAATACTCGCTTCGCGTCTCAGCCTTTCGCTCGGCAGCGAGATATTCCTCCGGCGTCAGCAATGTTTTAGGTTGAGAAAACATAATGCTCGCACCCCGCGCCAGCCGCTATCAGGACAGCTTATCCCATTCCTCAGCCGTTATTTGACGACTGGTAATTGCTTCCACTTCGCGCAACATCATACGCAGTTGTGGCACGGAGTATTCCGAATTTGAAGGAATGGTGAGTCGGTGCTGTTGATAAACCATAAACTGATGCTTCGCGCCGGAATATAAACCTTCAAAGCCGAGTTGACGCAGCCGCCGGATGAAATCGGCTCGCTTACACGGATTCCAGCGACTCATAGACTGGCTCCCTGTTCAGGTCTATTCCCTCAATCACCGGAAGCTGATGCCCTAACTTCAACCCCAGCCACAGCCAGTCTTCCAGAGTCGAACGCAACTCTTCTTCACATTCCCTCAACGTCGCGCCGAAAGACACCACCCCCGTACACGCCTCGATCCGACCGGAAAAACTGCCATCCTCCAACTTGTCATACTCCGCCCCCGCCATCGCGGAGTCTAAATATTCGCTCAAGATGAATTGTATGCTCATAGCAGCCTCTCCAAAGTGTATGTCGGCGTCAGGCATTTCTTGAAGCTCCGATTATACCTACTTGCCAACCAGTTTGCGCCGCTGAAATCGTCATAGTATATAGTCATAAATTTCAAAATAACCCCAATCTTCGCTCGTTCTGTGCCCTATCTAACTTACACTGCTTGCAGCAAGTATCTCGTAAGATTTATTCGCTCAAATCCTGCCCGCCTGTGTAGAATTAACTGTTCACCTTCGCGTGAAATGCTTATGTGCCAATAAAACCTGTTTTCGCTCGTTGTCATGTTCATACCATCAAGCCAAGAGCTAAACACAGAATAAGGGATCAAAACAATTGTTTGTTCAGAACCACACCCGAAAGCTACTAATGGTTGCTCAGTAATCTCAAGATGCTCTTTCTGATTAGGATGAAAGGCAAACCAGTATGATTGTTGCCCATGTCTGTCATATTCCTTTGAGACGGCACATGTGAGAGCAACATTCCCATCTGGTGACGAATAAGATGTTCGTGAATGTTTGATGAGTGATTGTCCGAGATGCTTTTCAATTCGCCGAATGCAGGCTTCGTGGAAAGCAACGGGCGTAACTCTCTGTGTTCTTTCAGCATCAGGCTCTTCGTCTCCCTCATGCTCTTCGATTTCCGCTACTAGTTCATCTTGCCTCACGTCTTCTGCGGTCGAGAAAACGATATCAACAATACTATCAACTCTTGTAAATTCTCTTGGGATAAGAACTGCGCAAATTTTCTCAATAATTCTTAAGTCTTCAACTTCTTCCTTCAATGCCAGTAAACGTAAAAGCGCATCAATACTTATTAGCCGAATATCCCATGCGTGTCTTGAGCCACGAATTTGAGCCTCAAGTCCTCCCGTATCTTCGCGCCCAACAATGAACAAGATTGAGGATTGTTCTTCTAAACAATCTCCTTGATTGATCAATGCACGGCGATAATTAGCGACGGAGTTTAAATCTATCCGATAGGTATCAGTCGTTTTGACCTCGACAATAACTGCATGGGCATTGGGAAAACGCCAGAGGCCGTCGAATCCAATTTGGGATTGGACGCCACGGTAGCGACCATAAGTGACGCTAAAACCTAATCGCTTGCCAACTTGGTTGATTATGTCTTGGAGAGCGAAACCCGATCCCTCAAATGACTCTCGCAAACATTCGTCAGCATAGCGTGCTAAGAAAGTAGAAGGCACACGCGAGAGGTAATCACGGAAATCATTTGAAGCCTCATTACCATCACGAAGCTGGCCTGAGCCTGCGAATGAAATTATTTGCTTTACAAGTTTGTCAGACAGTTGATCTCTCGCGGTTAGCCATAAGTCACTAAGAGCCATTGTTATCTCCTAAAACAAAGGCGCTCAACTGCCAGAGTCGAGCGCCTAATAAACTTGAGAACTGTGCGTGCCGGTTACTTCCGTTTGTTGCGCGCGCGCGGGTCTTCGCCGGGGTGGCTGAACTGGGCGTAGGCGACGCGGAAGAGTTCGGAGAGGGCTTTGGCGGTCTCGGCCGAGAGGTTGCGGTCGGCGCGCAGGTGCGCTTCGACGATGTCGGGCGTCGCTTCGTGCGGGAAGTAGACGACCGCTTTGGCCGCATCGTTGCCGTCTGCGTCGGGCTGGCGGCCAGACATGATGCGCTCCATCGGCATGTCGAGCCATGCGGTGAGGCGTGCGATGTTGTCTGCGTCGGGTTTGCCCGTGCCGTTTTCGATGCGCGAGAGCGTCGAGGCCGACACCTGCGTTTCATTCGCCACGTCGCGCAGGCTCAAGCCCGCTTCCTCGCGTTTGCGGCGGATCGCCCGCCCCAGTTCCACCGTATTTACCAAACTTTTTCCTGATTCTGCCATATTTTTGGCCTCCTTTTAGCGTGTTCCCCGCCTCTCAAGAGCGGGCACACGCCCCTCCTCTAGTCCCAGACCATATCACAGGAAAATCCCAGACGCAAGACCTTGTTTTATGCTTGCAACAAAATATGTCTCATGGTACACTGTTTCACGGATGAAACAGAGCGTTTCGGACGCTGTGACACAGGACGGAAAACGAGAGGTTGAAATGAGCGATCACATCTGGGAGACATTCGACGGTTTGTTCAAGACGGTGCACCGGCAGTCGCGGCGCGTGGAAGAGTTGGAAGCGCGCATCACAGACCTCGAACGCCGTCTGGCGGAGCGCGCCGCAGGAGCGGTGAACCCGGTGCAGCAGCCGAAACAGGCGCAGACGACGTTGAGCGAGATGCCCATCGAGCGCGCGGCTTAAAGTTTCCGAAGGATTTTGAAGGAGTTAAGAGTCATGACAACAGCAACCGCGACCAACACGACGACGGACAAGAAAGCGATCATGCGCGACAAACGCGCGCAGGGCATCGCGGCGATGGGACTGGTCACGCGCGAGGGCGACCGCTTTCGCGTGACGACGCCGAGCCTTCGCGGTAAGCGCAGCAGCTACGAAGTCTGGCGCGACGATGCGGGCAAAGTGCGTTGCTCTTGTCTGGAATTTGAAGAGCAGTCGGTGGAAGATTCGACGTTTCGTTGTGAGCATGTGCTCGCCGTCAAGCACTCGCTGCTCGCGAAGAATTCGGAGGCTGTGACGAAACAGCAGCCGCAGACCGTCGCAGGCGCGGCGGCCACGAAAACGGCGGAGACGCCCAACACTAACTCGACCGCATCCGAGAAGCGCGCGCGCCAGGTGGAAGCCCCGCAGGCTGACGCCGCGGCCAGACGCTTCGGACGGGAGCAGGACGAACCTAAAGGGGCGGACGAAGGTGGCGAAACTGCCACCGCTACAACGTTCGCTCAGCCGGTGAGTTCGCTTGCGGATCACAAACAGGAAGAGGAGCAAGAAGAGATGAGTAAGAGACAAGCAACTGCCGTGATCGAGCCGGAGGATGATCTGGAATTCGTCACCGCGGAAGAACACGCTGCTTTGAACACGGGCGCGCCGGTCGTGCCGCTCGCTTTCACGAACACGCTGCGCACGCTGCGCCAGCCGATTGAGCCGAAGTTCATCAAGACGCGCGAGGGCTGGCGTGACCGCAACGGCAACACGCACATGGTCGAATACGTCGAGTGGCACACGGTCGCCGACCTGCTCGACCGCGTCGCGCCCACCTGGTCGCACTCCGTGCGCGGCATCGTCCAGATCGGTGACATGGTCGCCGTCACGGCTGCCATCACGATTGACGGCGTGACGCGCGAAGGCGTCGGCACGGGCACGGCCGACAGCGAGACCGGCATCAAGAAGGCCGAGCACGACGCTTTGAAGCGCGCGGCCATCAAGTTCGGCATCGCACGCGAGTTGTACCAGCGCGAGTCGGAAGTGATCGAGCAGACGGGTTCCGCCGCGCCGAGCGAGTTCCCGCGCGACCCGCTGGCGAAGTCCATGGGCGACCTCGTCACGCCGAAACAGCTCGGCATGATCCGCGCGCTCGCGCGCGAGGCGGGCGTGGATGTCGAGGAGGAATGCCAGGCCGTCCTTCGCTGCCGCACGGAAGAGTTGTCGAAGAAGGCCGCATCATCCTTCATCGACCACTTGAAGAACTTGCAGGGCGGTGCGGAGCAGCAACAGCCGATGCGCCGCGCGAGCTAAGTCGATTGCGGAATGCGGATTTCGGATTGCGGATTAAAAACAGGAGTGCAGGTTTTGGTCTCTATTCCGCATTCCGCAATCCGAAATCCGCAATTGACACAAGGGGAGCCGTGAAGAGTCGCGGCGGGGCGGCAGAGACGAATAGTCAAACCTGTCCCGCGCGCGGCGGCTCCGGGAAGTAAGAGGTTAAACATGATGACGACAGAAGAATTGATTCAGGAGCAGCCGTTGTCGTTTGAACTCGAATACGCCGATGCCACGCACGAGGCAGCCGCAGGCGGCGTCGCGCGCGAAGCGGAGGAGACGGCGCGCGAAGACCATGAATCGCGTACGAAGAAGGAACAGATTCTCGCGCTCTACGAAGCGGGCACGACAGACATCGCGCAGATCGTGAGACAGGTCGGCGCGCGCCCCTCCTACGTCGCGCAGGTCTTACAGTCCGCCGGACGCCTGACGGGCTACTTCGATCTCTACACGACGACAGGGCGCGAGCAGAACGTCTACACGCGCTTCTTCCGCAACGTGCTCTCGTTCAAGACCGTCGAAGCGGCGCGCGAGTCGGTGCAGAAGATCGACCGTCTCTATAACTATTTCGAGCGGCTCGGCGACCGCGCCGGCCAGCACCAGGCGATGGTCTTGGCGCTGACGGGCAAGAACCGCGCGCGTTGGAGCGGCAAGCAGGAAGAGTCTGCGGTCTTCAACGAGTGGCTCGCCGCTCACTGACGCCGGTACGCAGATAAGTCGAGTTGACAGATCACCCGAACGAGAGACCTTCGGGTGTCGAACGAGCACAGGGCGGGTTGAAAGGTGAGTTAATGAACTTAGGGGTTTAACTCACCTTTCTTTTTATCCCGTAATTGATCACACGCTTTTAGCAATCCAGCATTAAACAGGCGGCCGGAAGCTTTTCGCAGCCTGAACGCGACACAGATTCAAACGTCGCGCCACCCTCGCCACAAACTGACACACCCTCGCTCGCGGTTTGGCAACGCGCCAACACCGTCTGTCCCCGCACGTCGCCGTGCCGGGGCATAGAGAGAGTTACACCTCGCCTCGCACGATCCAACGCTGCCGCGCGCCTTACCCGTCGCGCGCGACACGGTTAAGCGAAAGGAGCAATAGCGTGAAAAGGTATTTCAGTTTTACGGCAGTTCTGTTGATAGTCTTCGCCGTCGGCTGGCGCATCAGCGTGCAGGGGACGACGGCGGGTGCCGTCGCCGTCGAGCAGGCCATCAGTGAACAGGTAATCGCGCGCGAGCGCGCTTCGGTCGAAGCCTGGCGACGCAAGGACAAAGCCTTCTACGTCGATTTATTCGCCGACGACGCCACCTACTTCAGCGCCTACAGTCCCTATCTCGACACTGACGCCAAACGCAATTTCCTGCCTAAGTTCGAGCAGTACGCCGAGCAGTTCAAGTATCAGGATTTTCAGATGTACAACCCGCGCGTGCAAATTTACGGCGACGTGGCTGTGCTCACCTATCAGGCCAACATCGAGGCCACCTTCAACGGCCAACCCTTGAACTACACCTCGAAGATGACCGCCGTCTACGTCCGGCAGGGCAACACCTGGCGCTTCGCGCATGGGCACGAATCCCTGAACCCCGCGCCGAAACCCTGAGCGCGCGCCGCTGCCGCCGCCACAAAGAGACGGAAAGTTGTGCGGTTCCACACTGACTAAAAATTAACGAGCGAAGAAGGAGAGATTACACATGCCGAGAGTTATACATTTCGAGTTGAGCGCGGACGACCCGGAACGCGCCGTGAAGTTTTACGACGAGGTCTTCGGGTGGAAGACGCAGAAGTGGGACGGGCCGCAAAGTTACTGGCTGCTGATGACGGGCGAGCAGGGGCAGCCGGGCATCGACGGCGGCCTGATGAAACGCTCCGACAACCCGCTGCCGCAGACCTCTGCCACCAACACCATCGACGTGCCTTCCGTTGACGACTATGCGCAGAAGATCACGTCGCACGGCGGCAAGGTCGTCATCCCGAAGGGCGCGGTGCCCGGCATCGGCTACATCGCCTACTGCGAGGACACGGAGGGCAACGTCTTCGGGATCATGCAGTTCGACCCGTCGGCCAAGTAGCAATTCGCAAGTGAGCAGTTCGTCCCACTTCAATTTGGAGAACCTAACATGAAGATCAACTACGCGGCCGTCGCCGCCTCCGCGCTTCTCTACTGGGTGCTCGGCGGACTCTGGTATTCGCCGCTCCTGTTCGGGGGCAAGTTCATAGAGATCATGCGCTGGTCGCCGGAGCAACTCGCGCGCATACAGGCGGAGGGCGCAGGGCTACAACTCGCGCTGGCCTTCGTCGGCTCGCTCGTCGCGGCCTACGTGCTCGCGCACATCGTGCGCTACACGAGCGCCGAAACGGCCGCGAGCGGCGCGAAGACCGGGCTGTGGTTGTGGCTCGGCTTCATCGTGACCACCAACCTGAACACGGTCTTCTTCGAGTTCCGCCCCGTCGGCCTCTACCTCATCAACATCGGCTACCACCTCTTCGCCTTCCTCGCGATGGGCGCGCTGCTGGCTGTCTGGCGCAAGCGGAGCGAGGCGAAAGCTCCGGCTTACGTTTGAGGCCGTCAGCAGTCCGTTGTCAGTTGTTCGCTCTAATCGGCAATAATTCGCTCGATGAAGCGCGAAACAACTGACAACTGATGATTGACTACCGACCACGGACAGCTTTTTCTTCCCCCTTTTGCCGCAAGTTCGGGTACTATGCACGGTTAAACGGCCCGAACGACCAGACGCGCAAAGGGGGAGACGAGGGGCGTGCCGGCGAAAAACGAAGACCTTCACGGGAACGTGCCCGACAAGGCGGAAGTGGCCTTGCTGTTGATTGACGTGATCAACGATCTCGAATTCAGCAGCGGCGCACAACTGCTCAAACACGCGCTGCCGATGGCCGAGAAGTTGGCGGCCTTGAAGCAACGCGCGAAGCGTGCGGACGTGCCCGTCATCTACGTCAACGACAACTTCGGCCGCTGGCAGTCGGATTTCAGCAAGCTGCTCAAGCACTGTCTCGAAGAAGACGTGTGCGGCAAGCCCGTCGCCGCACTCCTCAAGCCGGACGAGGACGACTACTTCGTACTCAAACCCAAGCACTCCGGTTTCTTCTCCACCACGCTCGACACGCTGCTCGAATACCTGCAAGTCAAAATACTCATCCTCACCGGACTCACCGGCGACATCTGCGTCCTCTTCACCGCCAACGACGCCTACATGCGCGACTTTCATCTCGTCATCCCCTCCGATTGCGTCGCCTCCAGCGACCCGGACGAGAACCGCCACGCGCTCGAACACATGCAGCGCGTCCTCAAGGCCGACACGCGGCCTTCGACCGACATCAACTTCGACGAACTGAAGCGACGAGCCAACGACGAGGAGCCGAACCCGCAACCGCAGGCGCAGCAATTCGCGAAGCAGGAGTGATGTAAACGAGTCTCTGCAAGTTGAGGCGTGTGTTTTAATCAAACGTAATAAGTTCATTGTCAGGGGAGGACGTGTATGTCGCGATTTCTTCGCAACAACGGGCTGTCGCTCGTGCTGTTCATTTTGTTCTTCTTCACGCTCATCGTCGGCCAATCAATCGTCGGCCAGCGCGAGTACAACAACGACCAGCAGGAGCACGGCCAGCCGGGCGTCAGTTACACCGAGTACCTCGCCACATCGCACTTCCTCGAAGCGACGATGGAGAACTGGGAGAGCGAGTTTCTTCAGATGTTCGTCTTCATCATGCTCACGGTCTTCCTCTACCAGAAAGGCTCCGCGGAATCGAAAGACCCGGACAAGGAGGAGGAGGTAGACCGCGACCCGCGCGCCTCGCGCGACAAAAAGGACGCGCCGTGGCCGGTGCGGCGCGGCGGCTTCATCCTGAAACTCTACGAGAACTCGCTCGGCCTCACCTTCCTCATCCTCTTCTTTATCTCATTCTTCCTGCACGCCGTGGGCGGCGCGGGCGAATACAATCAGGAGCAGGTCGAGCACGGCGCGGCGGGGGAGCGCGTCTCCGTCTTCGCCTACATGTGTACTTCGCGCTTCTGGTTCGAGTCGCTGCAAAACTGGCAGAGCGAATTTCTCGCCATTGGCCTGATGGTCGTGCTGACGATCTGGCTGCGCCAGAAAGGCTCGCCCGAATCCAAGCCCGTCGATGCGCCGCACGACCAGACGGGAGAGTGAGGGGCAGAAGCCGCGCAGGGTGGAAAGTGAAAAACGAAGCGGCCGTCAACTTCAAGAGTTGACGGCCGCTTCGCCTGTCCAGTGTTTGAACGAATGCGCTTTATTCAAACGTCTTGCGTTCGGGGTTGCGTCCACGCATGGCGGCGATGGAGAGTTCGCGCGCGCGCGGCAGCACTTCAATGGCTTTGGCGACTTGCGGGTCGTCCACGATCTGCACCTGCGAGGCCGTCACGGTTCCGTAGGCGGCCGTGGCGATGTCATAGCGCATCTGGCGCGCGATGAATTCGCGGCTGCGGTCGAGTTGCGTGTCCTTCAGCTTGTAGGTCTCGTCGCTCGCGACGAAAGCCTTGAACGCCTTGAAGAGGTTATCGGTGACGGGATACTCGTCGGCTTTGATGTCGTGATCGTAATCGATGGCGCGCGCGATTTTGTAATCCTCGAAACCCTTGATGCGGCCGTTGACGAGTTCGCGCACGAAGCCGAAGACGGGATCGATCAGGCGTTGCTGCGCGGGTTCGATCAGGCGCGGCTTGACGGGTTCGTCGGGCGCGATGCCGCCGCCACCGTAAACCTTGCGCCCCGTGTCCGTCAGGCTTTCCGGGCCGGAGGGTTTCGCCGTCGCCGCTTTGGCCTCGTCGTCGAGACTGCCCACGCCGCCGCGCGTGTAATAGTCGTAGAGACCCTCGTTCGTGTAGTCGCGCTGAATGAGGCGACCCGAAGGCGTGTAATACTTCGAGGAAGTGAGCGTCACGGCCGTGCCGTACTCCATCGGGATGATGCTCTGGACGAGTCCCTTGCCGAAACTCGTCTCGCCGATGATGAGCGCGCGGTCGTGATCCTGCAACGCGCCCGCCACGATCTCGGAGGCCGAGGCGGAATTGCGGTTGACCAGGACGACGAGCGGCACATTGTCCGGCGAACTGTTGCGCGATTCATAGGTGCGCTCGCTGCCCGCGACGCGCCCCTTCTGCGACAAAATCACCTGCCCGCGCTGCAAGAAGCGTTCGGCGACTTTGACCGCCTGATCGAGCAGGCCACCCGGGTTGCCGCGCAGGTCGAGCACGAGCGAGGTCATGCCCTGCTTGCGCAACTCTTCGAGCGCGTTGATGAACTCTTCGGACGTGGTGCGGTTGAAGCCGCGCGTCATGTCAACGTAGCCGACACCGGGCTTGATCATGTAGGCATCGGGAACGGTCGGCTGGCCGACGGCGTCGCGCGTGATCTCGACCGTCTCCAGCGCCTTCGTCGAGGCGCGCTCCACCGTGACCTTGACGGTTGAACCCTTCGGGCCGCGCAGGCGGTCGCGCACGTCGCTCGAACTCTTGCCCTTGATCTTCTCGCCGTTCACTTCGACGATGCGATCTGCGAAGCGCAGGCCGGCGCGCGTGGCGGGCGCACCCGGAAAAGTGGCGAGAATGTAGGTGTCGGTCTGCCCGGCGATGGTGCGGTCGCCGATGGTCGCGCCGATGCCGTAATACTCGGAACGCCAGTCGGCTTGCAGTTCCTCGAATTCCTTCGAGTCGTAGTAGTTCGAGTGCGGGTCGAGCGAGCGCAGCATGCCGATGATGGACGACTTGAAGGCGGCGTTGTAATCGATCTTCACGCCGTCAACGTAGTTCTCCTGCACGATGCTGAGAGCCTCTGCGAAGTCCTCTTCGATGCCGGCCGTCGCGCCGGACGCGGCCGGGACGCGCGGGCGCGTGCGTCGCGTTACCGCGCCGGAAGTGCCGGCGCTCGGCGGCACCGGCGGCGGCTGCTGCGCCTGCGCGCCGCTTCTGCCAGGCGCGGGCTGTTGTGCAAGAACGAAGGCGGGGAGCGAAAGCGCGACGAGCAGGAGCGCAACGAGGGCGGATGATATTTTTTGTTTCACTACAGGCAAACCTCTCAAGACCATTTTCCGCTGAGACTGAAAATAAAGGCGCGCCGGAAGCGTGGCCGCTCGGTGCGGCCTGCCCGCCGGAGGCAGTTTTTGTATAGTACTGGATGAGTGAAAAGGCGGCAAGGTTGCGTCTCGACCCGGCGCGCGGGCATCCAATTTCTCGGATGGGCGAAGTGGAAGGAGAAAGGCTGAAAGGGGAAAGGGGAAAGGGATACAGACAATTTTCGATCATCTAAACAGTTTCTTTTTACCTTTATCCTTTACCCTTTTCCTTTCCCCTTCTCCCTCTTCGGGAATGGCTGTTTGTTACTTTCCCTCCGATAAATTAAAATGCCGGTTAGCAATCAACCATCAAATTGCAACAGAAGCACGCCCGCGCCCGTCGCAGTTTTGCGAGACGGGGCGCGCGCCGCAATGAAGGAGATTTCGCATGAGCAGTCCTTACGATCCGAACAACCCGCATAACCCCCACGACCCCGCCAATCAGGGCGAGATGATTGACGACCTGATGCTGCGCGACGACGAAGACGAGACGGGACACACTGCCGACCGCGAACGCATGTCTTCTTCGGTGCGCGACATCGCTTCGCGCATTCCCGAATCGCTCTCCTCCATCGGGCGCGACATCAGCCGCACCATCGAGCGCGCCATCTCGGCGAAGGATGATTACGTGGTCGCCGTCAAAGTCTCGCACGAGGCGCAGGAGAAGTTGGAGAATCTCGTGCAGGCGGGCGTCTTCCGTTCGCGCGCAGAGGCGGCCGCCTTCCTCATCGACGAGGGCATCAAATCGCAGAACGCGCTCTTCGACCGCGTGCAGCAGAAACTACATGAGATCGAACGCCTGCGCGCCGAACTGCGCGGACTGATCAACACGCCGCCGCCGCCGCAGGCATAAAGTTCGCGCACCGTGGCGCATGGGCTTGCAACCCGCGCCCACGGTTTCGCCTTCAAAAGTCTGTTAAGAAGTATGAAACGCATATTCCGCCTCATCGTTATCCTCGCCTGCGCTTCAGTGGCCGCGTCATCAGCCGCCCACGCGCAATCGCGCCGCGTCCGACACTCCGAGCCGCCGAAGGACGAGCGCGCCGACAAGTCCGAGCAGCAGGACAAAACTAAAGAAACGAAAGACGACGCTAAAGAGTCGAAA
>DASVPS010000048.1:0-12396 GCA_036389555.1 Pyrinomonadaceae bacterium | reverse complement strand
CCGCGCGTCTTCCAACCGTGTTGCCGCACGCCCGGCGCATAGCCAAACAGCGGTCGCTCGACGCGCCACTGCGCGCCCGCACGCTTGTAGCGCGGCAGTTCCTCAAAGTAACGCTCGAAGAGTGAGAGCAGAGACTTGTCTGCGGGCGAATCAACCGCGTCGTAAAAAAAGAGGCGCGTCGCATATTCGTCGCGCGCAGGGCTGCCCGCGAACCCTTCCCAGATCAGTTGCCGGTGGTCGCGCGCGTCCTCCGTGCTCACCAGAATCTCGCCGACGCTGAAATCAACTTTGTCCGCCCCTTCGCCGCGCGCGAACCCGCGCGCCACCGTGCCGACCGATGGCGCGACGTGCGTGAAGGCGCGCCCGCCGTCGAACTGTCGCGCCACGGGCGAATGCGCCCCCGTCGCGTCAACGAACAGTCGCGCCGCGAACAGACGCCGCCGCCGCTTGTGCCCGCCGCCGCTCACGACGTCGCCGCCCGTGTCTTCCGTCTCCACCGACACGCGATCCGCTTCCACGTAGGCGCGCACGAAGCGCAAATTCTCAAAGAGCGCAGAGCCTTCCCCGGCGCGCGCGCGAATTTTCGCGGCGGCCAGACCAGACAGCTTCTCTGCATCGACGGACACGTCGAGCACGTTCTCCAGCCAGAGCGGCGGAGTCTTCAAACGCGAAGCCGCATCGTGAAACTTGACGAAGCCCGAACGATAGCGATTGAGGACAGCGCCCTCGATCTCCGCTTTCGTAAACAGACCGGCGCGCTCAAACTCGCCGAGTTCCTCATCGCACAGGTTCCACGCGCGCCCGCCGCCCGCGCGCCCGATAGTGCCCGCGTCGAAGACCATCACGCGACGTTTGAAACGCGAGGCCAGCACGGCCGCATGCAGCAATCCGAGCACGCCGCCCGCATAAATGATCTCAAACTCGCCCTCGACCGAAAGATCGGCGGGCGGCGCGCCGCGCACCACCACTTCGCGCGCCGCACGCTGCTGGCTCTCCAAAGTTTCGCGCCAGCGCGCCTCCGTCTGCCAGATGCGCCGCAGGTAGTTTTCACGCTCGGCGAGCGCGCCGAAGTTTGCCACCGTCAGCGGGTAATGCTCGCGAAAATATTTGAGATCGGGCGCGGGCGTGCGCGTCGCCGCATCGGATGTAGTCGTGGCGGAAGTCATACGAAAAAACGGAAAAATCCTTTGGGACGGAATTTTGTGAGGGGAGAGTTTAGCGCGCGCCGGTTACAAATGCATCACAAAGAATCGGTTCATCGGTTCATCGATTCATTGATCTCAATGAAGAATTGCTCCCCTATTTCATTCCTGCATTGAATCAATGAACCGATGAACCGATGAATCAATTCTTTCACCCGCGCCGCCCGCGCGTGAGCAGGCTGATGACGGCGACGAACAGCGCCGAGCCGATAATTGACCAGACGACCGGAAAACTCTTGCCCCCGACGGGCACCATCAGCAACTCCGGCAGCCCCAACTGACGCGCCAGCCACATCCCCAAGAGCGCCCCGATGAAACCGAGCGCGATTGAGACGAGGCAGCCGCCGCGCGAAAAACCGCTGATCGCCTGTCCGAGCGCGCCGCACACGCCCGCCACCAGCAACAAAATGAGCAAATCAATCAATGTCATGGCCTGCCACCTCGTATTTTAGTTAAACGTTCAGAGCGCCGCGCAGTTTCTTCTTTCCAATTTGCGCGATTGTCAATATAATCGTTTGTGGCCGGGAGAATTGACAGGGCCACACACCCGTCGGAAGTTGTTGCTCGCGCTCACGCCCTCGACCCTCATTAAATTTTCAACCAGAGTTCAGGAGATTTTACCAGAGATGCGCAAATTGTTTCTCGCCACCCTTATCATCGTCGCCACTTTCAGCGTCGCCGCGGCGCAGGATGCGGCCTCTTCGTCCTCCAACCGGAGCGACATCCCCAACATGGGCAAAGCGCCGACCCAGCCGAACGGCATCGGCCGCCTCGACGCGCGCGTCTTCGACCAGGCCGGAAACCCTGTGCGCGGCGCATACCTCAAACTCGAATCCGAACGCACCGACGGCTACTTCTGCGAGTCCTGGAACTCGTCGGACGAACGCGGCGTCTCCGTGCTGCCGCCGCTGCACATGGGCAGCCTCAAGTTGATCGTCAAAGCCAAAGGCTACGAGACGCAAAAGATCAACGTCCCGGCCGAGAGCCTCAACGAACCTTTCCGCATCACGCTCGTCAAGAAGAATTAGCGCGAGCGTAATTAGTTTCAGGCACGTGGAGTGCGCGGCGAGGTTCAACCCTGCGCCGCGCGCTCCTTTTCTATTCCGCGCCGGACGGCGCTAATCTCCCTATGACAATTCCGAAAGTGTCCCACCTGCGGTAACGCGCGGCGGCGGCTGACCCTATGCTCCACCTCAGCACCAGAGGAGGGCACAATGAAAGCCGACGCTCCGAGCGCAACCGCTTATCTCATCGCGACCAGCACGCTCTTTGTCGCCGCCGACCCGCACGCCGGCCGTCTCATTCCGGCGCGCGCCGTCGAACTCAGCGCGTCTTTCGTCAAAGCCCGCTCGTGCGTCGCGCGTTGGGCGCAGGAAGCGTTGGCTCGAAGGTCTGCGCGCCCCTTCGTCTCCCTGCTCGAACGCCTCACGCTCCCCGGCATCCAACTCCACTACGCGCTGCGCAAACTCTATCTCGAAGAGACGGCGCGCGCAGCCATCGCCAGCGGCATCCGACAGGTCGTCATCTTCGGCGCGGGCTACGACACGCTCGCCCTGCGTTTGCACGAAGCCTTCCCCGATACACAATTCATAGAGACGGATCACCCGGCCACGCAGCGTCGCAAACTTCACGCGCTCGCCGGCGCGCGCCGCGATGCGCGCCCGCCGGCGGCCGCAACCAACCTGCACTTCCTCCCGCTCGACCTCACACGCCGCCGACTCGCCGACACGCTCGTCAACTTCGCAGGCTATCGCGCCGGCGACCCCACGCTCTTCATCGCCGAAGGCTTGCTGATGTATCTCGCGCCCGCCGAGGTGGACGATCTTTTTCAAACGATGCGCGACTGTGGCGGCGCGCGTAGCCAGGTCGCTTTCACTTTCATGGAGCCGCAACGAGACGGGCGCGTCAATTTTCTCACGCGCAGCCGCGCCGTCGATGTATGGCTCGGTTGGCGGCGCGAAGTGTTCAAGTGGGGCATCGCGCGCGGAGAGCTTCCGGCATTTCTGTCGGCGCGCGGTTTCGCGTTGCGCGAGATCGCGACGGGCGAAACTTTTCGTCGCCGCTACCTCGAACCCGAAGCCCTCGCACACCTGCCGCTCGCCGCGGGCGAATACGTCTGCGTCGCAGGAGACCTCTACGAGCGAGGTGACAGTTGATGCGCGGCGCGAAGAAATTGAAAAGCTACACGTCAGCGCGAGGCGCGGGCGAGGCTGTAGCGGCAACGGGCGCGAGGATGGCCGCGCCTGAACCGTGCGGAGCAGCCGCGCCCGGAGCGTGCGGCGCAGCGGCGGCGGCGGCGACGAACTCGCGTGAGCGTCGCTTCGCGCGCACGATTAATTCCCTGTCAACCTCGCTCGTCAACGACGTGCATTCGCAGTTGAACGAGACGCGCGTCGGAAGCATCGCCGAACCCGAGACGGTAGAGGCGTTGCAGGCTTTGATACGGCGGGCGCGAGAGGCTGGGGAGGCGGTCTCGGTGGCGGGCGGCAGGCACGCGATGGGCGGGCAGCAGTTCGCCACGAACGGCGTGCTCGTGGACATGCGGCGCATGAATCGCGTGCTCTCGTTCGACCCGTCGCGCTACGAGATCGAAGTTGAGGCTGGCATGCAGTGGCCGCAGCTCGTCAATTTCATGGTCGCCGCGCAGCGCGGGCGCGCGCCGCACCGGCAGGCGGCCATCGTGCAGAAGCAGACCGGCGCGGACAACCTCAGCCTCGGCGGCGCGCTCGCGGCCAACATCCACGGGCGCGGTTTGAATTTGAAACCGTTCGTGAACGATGTCGAGTCGTTCGTGCTGGTGGACGCGGAGGGCGAGGCGCGCCGTTGTAGCCGGCGAGAGAACCCGGAGTTGTTCAGTTTAGTTGTTGGCGGTTATGGCCTGTTCGGCATCGTCGCGAGCGTTCGGCTGCGCCTCGCGCGGCGGCGCAAGTTGGAGCGCGTGGCCGTGATCAGCGCGACTCACGATCTGCCTGCCGCGTTCGACGAGCGCATCAAGGACGGCTTTCTCTACGGCGATTTTCAATTCGTCACGGACGAGGCAGCGCCGGATTTTTTGCGCCGGGGAATCTTCTCCTGCTATCGCCCGGTGGCCGACGACGCGCCCATGCCGGAACATCAGGCGGAACTCTGCGCCGGGGATTGGCAAAACCTCTATCACCTCGCGCACGTCAATCGCCGACGCGCCTTCGAGGTCTATGCCGGCCACTATCTCGCCACTTCCGGTCAACTCTACTGGTCGGACACGCACCAACTGAGCGTCTACCTAGACGACTATCATCGCCAACTCGATCTGTTGATGGGCGCGCGCGTGCGCTCGACCGAAATGATCACGGAAGTCTACGTGCCGCGCGCCGCGCTCACGGATTTTCTCGAAACCGTGCGGCGCGATTTCCGACGCCACGCCGTCGAGTTGATTTACGGAACGGTGCGGCTCATCGAACGCGACGAAGAGAGTTTTCTCGCGTGGGCGAAAGACAGTTACGCCTGCGTCGTCTTCAATCTCCACACCGAACATAGCGCGGCGGGAATCAGTAAAGCGCAGGCAGACTTTCGACGCCTCATCACGCGCGCCATCGAACACGGCGGCAGCTACTATCTCACCTATCACCGCTGGGCGACGCGCGAGCAAGTCGAAACCTGCTACCCGCAACTCCCCGAATTCCTCCGCCGCAAACAACTTCACGACCCGCGTGAGACATTCCAGAGCGACTGGTATCGCCACTATCGCGAAATGTTCAACGCATAAAGCAAGCCTGTCCGTTCCCGTTGCGATGCGTCGAAACGAGATGACACGGAGCCGGGCGTCGTCATCGCGCGGCGGTCTTCGCCGTGCGCGCTTTTCAAGCGGGCGGTTGTTTTAAGATTGAGATGTTTTGCCTGATGCGTTCTTCGTCTTCGTCGGTCAGGGAAGGCTCTGAGAGGAGCTTCTCGTACATCGAGAGGCTGTCGCCCCTCCAGCCCTGCTCGGCCATGAAGGCGGCCTTTCGTTCGGCGGCGAAGAATCGCCCGTGTGGTCGCTCGTACCCGATTGCGCGTTCGTACCATGCCAGCGCATCCGAGACTTGTCCCTTCAGCCCGAAGATGATCGCCATGTTGACGCACACAATCGTCTTATGAAAGTCGTCGAGTTCGCATTCGAGCAGGGGGCGCAGGACGATGATGGCGTCGTCGTGCGCGGAGTTATCCACCAGTCGCGCCGTCAGAAACAAGGATTGTTCGTAGTGTTCAATTTGCATCAGAATCCGTCTCCGCGTGTTCAGGCGATGCGCAGGTGTTCGAGGACGCGCGGCATCGAGCCGTGCCAGGAGCCGTGCCAGTTGCGTAGCAGGATGTCGGCGGGAGAGAGTTCGTCCGCGACGACCTGCTCGCACAGCACGTCGAGATAGGGCAACTCTTCCGGGGCGATGCGGCGCAAGCCTTCGACGGCGACCGCGATTGATTCTTTCGCGAGCGCAAGCACGTCAACCCCGCACGCGCGCGCGGCGAGCGCATCGCGGGCGACTGCGGCGCGAAGTTCGAGCGCGTCCGCGCGGTTCAGATTGGGCGCGAGCCTGAGGGCGAGGTCGCGCGCGTCTGGACAGTAGAGCAAGCCTTTCCAGTAGGACTGAAAGGCGAGCGCGTGGGCGAGCGAGCCACAGTCTGCGCTGCGCAGTTCGAGATGCTGTTTGAGGCGTGCGTCGGTGAAGATGGTGGTGAGGTGGTCTGCCCAGTCGCCGAAGGTGGGCGCGAGCGAGGGGCATCCGTGCGCGAGGAAGTCTGCGAATTTCATCCCCGTCGGCGCGTCCGTGTAATGCCCGCCGCGCTGCGCGAAGATCATGGGCACGTCGAGCGCGTAGGCGATGAAGGTGGCGGGCGAGAAAGATTGTTCGCGGAGCGCGGGCGGTGAGATGCCTGTGCGGTCGGCGTCGGTCGAGAGCCACGCGGCGGCGCGCGTAGACTTGTAACCGGAGGGACGGCCTGCCTCGAAGGGCGAGTTGGCGAAGATGGCCGTCGCGATGGGCGCGAGCCGGTTGCCGACGAGAAACTTTTGCGCGAGGTCTTCTTCCGCGCCGTAGTCGAGATTGGTCTGCACGGCGCAGGTGCGCGTCATCATGTCCCATGCGCGCGCGCCGCGCGTGGCGAGATAGGGGCGCATCACGTCGTAGCGCATCTTGGGAAACCAACGCTGCTCGTCGAGCGCGCAGAGCGGATCGAAACCGGCGGCGAGGAAGACGAAACTTTCGGCCTCTGCGATCTCGTGCAGCCGCGCGAGGTAGCGCGTGACTTCGCGTTCGACATCCGCCAACTTCCGCTGCGGCGCACCGGAGAACTCGATCTGCCCGCCCGGTTCGACCGTCAGGCGATTCATCTGCCCGGCGTTCGCTTCGACGACGATGCGCCCCTCGTAGACCAGATCGTCGGACGAAGGCGCAAAGCCTGTGAGCACGCACTGCACCTGCGCCGGACTCAGGCGCGCAAGGTCGCCGCCGCCCCGGCTCGCGTCATAGCCGAAGAGTTCAAATTCGATGCCGCACATCCACTCGGCGGCGGGCTTCGCGCCGCGCCGCAGGTTCTCCTCGAAGAGCGACGCGGAAGATTCGTCGATTGCGTCGGTCAGCAACGGGAAGCGGCCGTGCGTGTGCGCGGGTGCGTGTGGATGTGCGGCGACAGGCTGGGCATCGCCGCCCGTTATGCAACCGCCCGACGCATCTTCGGTGAGTTGGTCGTGAGTCATATGCGAAACCGGGAATCCTTACCTAGTGTGCGACGAAGAGGTTGCTGCTGAAACGCCCCGCCGCGTCCGTCCAACGGCGCGCACACGCGAAGCCTGTACGCGCGGCCAGCGCATCGAGTTCGCCGCGGTCATACTTGTAGGAGTTCTCCGTGTGGATGCGCTCGCCCGCGGCGAAACTGATTTCCAGATCGAGTTTGGGTAGACGGACGATTTGCGCTCGCCTGCTCTCGATGTAGATTTCGACGCGCCCGGCCGCCTCGTTATAAGCGGCGACGTGGCAAAAGGCGCGCGGGTCGAAGTCTGCATCGAACTCGCGGTTGAGGCGCACGAGTTGGTTGAGGTTGAAGGCGGCGGTCACGCCGAGCGCGTCGTCATATGCGGCTTCCAAGGTCGCGCGGTCTTTCTTCAGGTCAGCGCCGAGCAAGAGCGCATCGCCGTCGCGGAGCACGCGGCGCAGGGAGAGCAAAAATTGCTCGGCGCCGTCGGGGTCGAAGTTGCCTATGTTCGAGCCGAGGAAGAGCGCGAGCAGGCGTTCGCCCCGGCGCGCCTCGCGCTCGTCCCGCAAGCGCGCGAGCGCCGTGTCGTAATCGCTGGCGTAAGCTTCTATGCGCAGCGCGGGGTAAGCCTGTAGCAGGGCGTGCGCGCTCGCTTCGAGGGCGGAGGCGGAGATGTCAACGGGCAGATAGAGCAAGTCCGTCTGACGTTTGAAGAGGGCTTCGATGATGCGGCGCGTCTTCGTCGCGCTGCCGCTGCCCAACTCAAGGAGGGAGAGCGGCGCACCATCGGGAGCGGCGGCATCGGCGATCTCGCCGGCGTAGTGCGCGAGGATTTCGTTTTCCGCGCGCGTCAGGTAATACTCCGGCAGAAGACAGATGGCGTCGAAGAGTTCGCTGCCGAGTTCGTCGTAAAAATATTTGGGGAAGAGTTGTTTGGGCGACGCGCTGAGGCCGTGCGATGTGTCGCGAACGAAGGCGGCGCGGGCGTCCGCGATGTCGAGTCGGGAGAGGCGCAGGCGCGCGGCGTGGGGGGCGTCGGCAGTGGGCGGCATCATCTTGGAAATTCTTCGCCTGACGTTTCGGGATCGCGGCTTCCGAGTAAAATCCTAAAAGTTTTGCCTGATGCGCTCTGCCCCGGTTCGTCCTTTTCGCATGCTATCATAACTCGTCAAAGTTCTCTGTCAACCGATGGCGAAATGCGCGGGCGTCCGCAGTTGAAATAGGACAGAGCACGAGGTAGTCCTTGAACTTGATAACTATCTTTCCGCTAAGATCATCTGTCGGTTAGTTCTCGATAATAAAAACAACTACATTTCGTCAGGATGTGACCGTTGACCGCAGACATTTAATAACGCCGGCTGTGTTTAAAAGAGGTGCGAAGGTAAAACTTAAAGGCCACACCTTCAAGGCGCGAATCGCGATTATCGGCAGCGGCTTCAGCGGCCTCGGCACGGCCATTCGTCTGAAGCAGGCGGGCGTCGAGAACTTTATTATCTTCGAGCGCGCGGGCGACGTGGGCGGGACGTGGCGTGATAACACTTATCCGGGCTGCGCCTGCGACGTAGAATCACACCTCTACTCGTTCTCCTTCGCGCCGAACCCAGACTGGACGCACAGTTACTCACGGCAGCCTGAAATCTGGTCGTACCTGCAACGTTGCGCGCGAGACTTCGGCGTGCTGCCGCACATACGCTTTCAACACGAGGTGCGAGAAGCGAACTGGGACGATGCCGCGCAACACTGGCGCATCGAGACCTCGCAAGGCAACTACACGGCCTCCGTGCTGGTGTTGGCCTCCGGGGCGCTGAGCGCGCCGGCCGTGCCGAAGCTTCCCGGGCTGGAGACATTTCAGGGCAAGGCGTTCCACTCCGCGCGCTGGGATCATGATTACGACCTGACAGGCCGCCGTGTGGCCGTCGTCGGCACGGGCGCGTCCGCCATTCAATTTGTTCCTGAGATTCAACCGAAGGTCGGCAAGCTGCACGTGTTCCAACGCACCCCGCCATGGATCATTCCGCGCCACGACCGCACTTTGAGCGCGCTTGAGCATCGGCTGTTCCGCCGCTTCCCTCTCGCGCAGCGCGTTGCACGCTCCTCAATCTACCTTTTCCGCGAGCTATTCCTGCTCCCGTTCCGCCACCTCTGGCTGGCAGGGCAGATCGAACGGTTGGCACAAAGACATCTCGAACGCTCTGTAGCGGACGCGAAACTTCGCGAGAAACTTTCGCCCGACTATAGTATTGGCTGCAAGCGCATACTCATCTCGAACGACTATTTGCCGTCGCTCACACGCCCTAACGTCGAGGTAGTGACCGAAGGGATCGCGGCGGTGCGAGAGCATTCAATCGTGGATAGCTCCGGCGTCGAGCGCGCCGTTGACGCGATCATCCTCGGCACGGGCTTTCAGGTGACCGACCCGCCGCTCGCCAAACACGTGCGCGGGCGCGAGGGGCGCACGCTGTCTGAGGTTTGGGATGGAAGTCCGCAGGCGCACGTCGGGACGACCGTCACGGGTTTCCCCAACCTCTTTATCCTGCTCGGCCCCAATACAGGGCTGGGGCACAACTCCGTCGTCTACATGATCGAGGCGCAGATCGAACACCTGCTCGCCGCGCTCAACTATCTGCGGCGCCACGGTGCGAGCGCCATTGAGCCGCGGCCTGAAGCACAGGCCGCTTTCGTTGCCGAAGTCAGAAGAAGAATGGAAGGGACGGTGTGGATTGCCGGCCGTTGCGTGAGTTGGTATCTCGACTCCAGAGGGCGCAACTCCACGCTCTGGCCGGACTTCAGTTGGCGCTTTCGCCGTCGCGTCGCAAGTCTGAACCCGGACGATTATGTGTCGAGTTTTCCACCCGACGCAAAACAGTCCGCAGACTTTCTTCAACCGACGGCGACCTCTACGTGATCGGCATCTCGCGCGCCGCGCGTCGCCCCACGATTGAGACGGCGTGAGACCGGCCGGCACTGCTCGAACGCGGCAAGTTCTTAACGGCGACAAGCCCTCGTGTTATCAGGAGGAATCTGTTCAGTGGCAGACGGCATTTCCGGCAAGGTCGTGTTTATCACAGGCGCAGCGCGCGGCATCGGCGCGGAGTTGGCGCGCATGCTTGCGGCGCGCGGCGCGTATCTGTCGCTGGTTGGCTTGGAGCCGGAACGATTGGCCGCGCTGGCGCGCGAACTGGGCGAACGGCACGTCTGGTTCGAGTGCGACGTGACGGATCAGGCGGCGCTTGAGCGCGCGGTCGAAGGCACGGCGCAGACGCTCGGAGGCATCGACGTGGTTGTCGCCAACGCAGGCATAGTTAGCAATGGCACGGTCGCGGTCGGCACCGTGGATGCGCTCGTGCGAACCATCGAAGTAAACCTGATCGGAGTCGTGCGCACCGTGAGCGCCACGCTGCCGCATGTGACGGAGGCGCGCGGCTATTATCTGCTGGTCTCTTCGGCCGCCGCGCTCGCCCCGCTGCCGGGCATCTCGACCTACGCGGCTGCGAAGAGCGGGGTCGAACAGTTCGGCAACGTGCTGCGCCTTGAGGTCGCGCACCACGGAGTCAGTGTAGGGATAGCCCACCCATGCTGGATTGACACCGACATGGTGCGCGACGCGCGACACGATCTGGCGAGTTTCAACGAGATGCTCGCCCTGCTCCCGTGGCCGTTCGGCTCGATGACCTCTGTGAAGACCTGCGCCGCCGCCTTTGTCAAAGCGATTGCGCGGCGCAAGCGCAAAGTCTATGTGCCCGGTGCGCTCGCGCCTCTCTCCGCCGTGCGCTATCTCTTCGCCAGCCCGTTCTCGGAATACATCGTGAAGCGCACGGCGCGTCGCCTCATACCGCAGGCGGAGCGCGAAGTTCTCAGTCTCGACAGGTCTTTCGGCCTCAACAGCGTCGAGACGACGGGCAAGCCGAAAGTTGAAGATGCGGGGATGCAGAAGCCTTGAGACGGCGGGTGTTCAGATAGTGTGGCTCTCTCCCGGAAGCGAGCACCTTTTAGAGTAGCGCCGGGGCTGGAAAATTTAATTCCTTTTGTTGGCGTTCGTATTCCCGTTGTTCTTCAGGGGAAAGCTCGTAAGTCAATTTTGTTTTGGTTAGCTTACTTTAAGTTTAGCAAGCCTATTAGTTCTGGCAAGAAAGTTATCCACAAGGGTATAGTTGTCCATTATGGACCCGGTAGACAAAATACTTAAGTCGCTTATGCCGCTTACACGCGAAGAGTTGGAGAATTTCATATCTGTTCAACCTCTCTATGGCAGGTTGAATACCATCCTACCTGAGTTTATAAATGAAATTAGCCCGCGAGTAGTGTTTCTTTATTGCGATGTCTGCAAATCAAAGTTGCCATTCCGGTCGCTTCCTGATGATAGCTGGCATTTTCCCGTTAACAATCGTCATAAACAAACAAAGGGGCCGTTATCCGCTGCATTACATCCTAGGATGACCGGTACATATGAATTTCTGTTTAAGTGTTCTGGATGTGACCAAAGTACGTTGATTTCCTGGATAGAAGTTAATTTCGAAAACAACTTTATCCGAAAGGTTGGTCAGAGTATTCCATGGTCTATTGATATTGGTAAAGAACTTGAAAAAGACTTAGGTGATGACAAGAACCTTTACAAAAAGGCTTTGATTCTACTTAGCCAGTCATACGGAATTGGCGCATGTGCCTACCTTAGAAGAATCATAGAAAATCAAATCAATCCGATGCTACAGATTCTTTACGAGATTAAGCAAAGCGAAGGAGCGGAGGAAACAGAGCTACAACAAATCGCAGAGACCATTAAAAGCAAAAACTTTACTACCAAAATAGAACTTGCTTCCGCAATCTTACCGGACTCAATTTTTGTAGAAGGACGCAATCCGGTTAAACTAATGCACGACCAATTTAGCCGTAGTATCCACGCACTTGATGACGCCGAGGCTGTAAGTGTCGCTACAGGATTAAAAGGAGCATTTGAATACTTAGTTGTAGAACTTAACAGACGCCAACGTTCACGGAAACAATTTATTGGGGTCTGATGAAGTTAAGCACAATTTGATGGGTGCTAAACTTCTGACGTGCAAAGGCTAAACCGCTATTATCGCCGTTCAAGAATCGCGGAAGCTAAATTCCGCCTCTTGATTCGACATTTTGCACTCGATTTACACGCCGCTGATGCAGCACAGTTGACCAGCATCTCGCATCGCTCGGTCATCACGATCTTTGGCAAAATCCGTCAGCGCATCGCTGACGAATGTGAACGTCAATCACCGTTCAAGGACGGTGATGTTGAAGTGGATGAGTCTTACTTCGGCCCGCATCGCGTGCGCGGCAAGCGCGGGCGTGGGGCGTCGGGTAAGACCATCGTCTTCGGTCTCTTAAAGCGTGACGACAAGGTCTATACCGAGATCGTGCCGGACTGCAAAAAGGCTACTTTACAGGCCATTATTCGCGGTCGCGTCTCGGTTGAAGCCGTCATTCACTCGGACGGCTGGCGCGGCTACGATGG
>DASVPS010000047.1:0-21348 GCA_036389555.1 Pyrinomonadaceae bacterium | reverse complement strand
TCCCCTGCCGAACATCTGAACACAACCCGAACCTCAAGCGGGCGCAGAAACGAAGACACGGCACCGAACGGCGTTCGCGTCGAAGGCTATTATAGATGAGCTATTAAAAGCCGGAGATAGACGAGACTGCTAAAAATTAATGATCGGAAACCGTCATGTTATCTTTAGATTAATTGCATATTGTCTTTACCAGCTCGAATTCTGATTGACCACGTAAAAGCTCACACCCCTTGGACTTCAATTGGTCAGCAGAATAATTCTCAACGTTTAGCATTTCGCTGCCTTTCTGTCGAACATAAATATGTGTATTGCCGGTTGATGCAAGCACCAGGCCTTTAGGCGATACATCGGCAAGATTTATAGAACCATATTTAGGTATGAAATTAAGCAGAGTCGAGGTCTCACCCGTCTCATAATCCTCGAACACCAACTCCTTTTTATCGATGTTATATTGAAACATTCCAACCTCATTGTGCCAATATTTCACATTATTCTTAATCGTCGATTCTCTGTCGGTGGACTTGTCTTTGCTCGTCACGTTCCAGATTGAAACTCTTAGATAAGCATCGCCCTCAGTTAAAACAATAAGTCTCTTTCCGTCGGGTGAAATGCATGAATAACGGAAGTCGTCACCCAATTTGAAAGTGATCGGGTTGCCGAACTGATAGTCGCCCGGGACTCCAATATATATCTTGTACACATACTCACCCGATTCCCAGTACTCGCCTATAAAAACCAGGCGATTTTCCTCGGCAGAAAAGTGTAAGCCTTTGAAGGCAAAATAGACCTGATTTGCCGGAAGAAGGGTTTTAACAACTCCCCCGGTTTTCAAATCCCATGCACTTAAATCGCCCTGCCCGCCCACGACGACAAGATGCAACTCATTGGATAAGAAGACCGCTGCCTTTATATTCTCTGCCTCTCGCCCGGTCAGGTTAATATCATACTTGTCGGACGGTATCGCGCCGTTAACGGTTTCCGCGTTAACCACGAAAGATTTACCCGTCGAGTCAAGGATGAGAATGTGCCTGTGGTCGTTTAACGTGATGCTCTTCTTTGGCGCGATATGTGACCAGAGCGCCTTGTCCTTTGTGTTTGCCACGTCCCATATCTCAGTCTTGAACCCGCGCTCCTTATTATCTTGAGATGTTTCACCTTTTCGGACTTCCGAAACTTTCAGGCTGATCGTCGTGATCAGTCGCTTACCATCCGGCGTAAGCTCGGCTGAGATGTATTCGTCCTCATTTTCCTTCTTCGTAGTTTTAAAGAGCGGCGTTCTTCCTACATCAGTTTTCCAGACACAAACCTCAGACTGGCTGTAAGCCACCGCATAGGCACCGTCCGCCGAGAGTTTCGCGTCGGTAATGGTAGTCGGCATCGTCAGCCCTGTGAGCCAGGTGGAATTGCCGAACGCCGTGATCGCCGCGCGCAGTCCTTCAACCGCTTCTTCGGGTGGGTCGGTGCCTCGTCCTACGTCAAACGCGAGCAGCCCCCATTGCAGAGAACTAAACTCGTTCGGAGGTATGTCGGATAAATATTTGCCTATCTGTCCGTTCGCTCTGGACCTCTCTATGACTTGAACCCTGCTGCGTTGTGTGACTAACAATATGATTAAGACAGCTACCGTAAGAATTAACGTTACACCTATGATTGCTGACCTGATTGAAACATTTCGTTGTTGGCGCAGCCTCTTTGCGATCTGGCTCTCACTTGCCTGAATAAATTCGAGCAGGGTCTCGCTCACCACGTAGCCTTCGGCGTTAGCCCCTTCCACCCACCGCTTCGCTTCCTCCACCTCTCCTTCTTTCAGCAGATAATTCGTCTGCCGGATGATCGAACTGTAAGCCCAGGTCTGTGCTCTTTCCTCAAGCCTTTGGCCGATGGACTTCCCTCCCTGCATCCTGTCGAACCAGGCTTCGTTGGATTGAATGATCGGTACGATGAAGCGGTCGTGGGTCAACTCGTACCAGGGCGCGCCGCCGCGCATCTCAGCCCGTATCAGGTGTAAGTCCTCAAGGATCGCTATCGCCCCACTCGTCAACCCGCTCTCCACGTAAGTGTCTTTATAGACCGTGGCGCGCGTCCTGTCCGGGGTGATGAGCTTCTGCCCGAACCAACGCCGGAGCGCTCCCTCTTTGATATTACTTTTCTTTGCCGCAGTCTTGATGCTGGCATCATAATACGACGCCAGCGCGTCATTCGCGTTGCCGTAATTCTCAATGAAGCTCGCATCAATCTCCTTAACGTTAGGCGGTAGTGATTGCCACATCCGTTTGCAGACGACTTGCAGTTGCACCGGCTCCGCGAATTCCCCCGAGATTTCCACAGTCCCGGCGGCGGATTTAACCGGCACCCGGAGGAGGTCTCCGACCAGCTTCTCCGCTGCCCCCGGCGCAAAAGAATAGCCCGTATCTTTCAAAGGCATTGTGACCGCCAGCAAAGCCGCTTCTTCACGTAGACGTTCGAGCCGGAATCGCGTCCGCAACCTTTCGGGCAGGAGAGGTGCGAACGAGTCCATGTGGGCTATATATTCTTCACGGATGGCGAAGACCACGCGCAGGCTTGAATCCTGCTCGAGGGCGTCACAGACACTATTAAAGAAGACCTCCCGATCCTTCCAACGCTCGGGATGAGTAGAAAATATTTCCTCGAACTGATCGAACACAACCACGCGACGGGAGTATTGCTTCTCCTGAGTGGCGGCCGCCTGTGTCTTCATGAAGTCCGCAAAAGACATACCCCAGACGCTCTGCGAATTAAGTAATTCCCCCCGCATGCTCAGGAGCGCGTTGAATGTGTAAATATTCTTTACGTCTGTGTACTTGATCCACTGCGGCAGGGCTCCGCCCACACGTGCCGGGCCGAGCACCTGTGAGTTCCGGCCTTCCAACATCGGCGCGACCATGGCGTTGAGCAAAGAAGTTTTCCCGGCGCCCGATTCTGAGTAGAGGAGAACTACGGGGTGAGAGATGATAAGAGAGAGAAGTTCATTAGCCTCATCATCTCGCCCGAAGAATTTAGCCTCCTCCAGGCGGCTGAAGGGGCGCGGGCCGACATAAGGTTCGGGTTTATTTGCCACTCTTGAATTTCTCCCACCGCTCCCGCAGTTCGGCGGTGAACTCTTCGCATGTGCCCCAATAAACCTTCACCTTCTGTCGATCAAGATGCCTTCCCAGATATTCGCGCTGCCTTATGGCGCGATTGATCTGCTCCTCAGTCGACTCGTTCTCCTTGGGTGCCAACTGCACAGACACATGGCGGGCTCCTTCGTTTCTCTGCATGTAGCTCGCCAGCTTCCTGAAGAGAACTTTAAAATTCATGTCTTCAAGGCTGTATCCCATGAAGAGCAGTGAGGAACTGGCAAACGCTTCCTCAATGCGCGGCGGTATCAATCCCTGATCTTCGGAGACATACATCAGGAAGTCGAGGTAATCATCCTCGGTCAGCACCATGGACTCGACGTTTTCCAGGGTGCCGTGGAGGTGAAACACGAGCGGCTCATCCGGCGTGGGGTTGAAGACTGTCTTGGGCGTGAGCTTCCGATGATGACGACGCGCCATGTACCACTTGCAGACCTCTCGTCTCGGCCTCCTTTTTGGAAAGTCTCGCTCAAGCGCCTTCATCATGAAGTCGTCATAATTTGTCGTGATGTAGACCGGGAGATGTAAATCAGCGACAACTCGATGAGGTTCGTTCGGGTTGCTAAAATCCGGCACCTTGTCGCTGAATTTATCTCTAATCTTGCGCTTCGGCGTGTTCGCCAAGCCTTTGATGGATACATACTGCGACACGCGCACAAGGTTGTGTGTGTCTTGAAACGGATAATCGTACTCATCCGCCCATTCTGCTGCTATCTCACTCCCCAGAGGCAGCACGCCCGCACAGGCTCCCGCTCCGAGAAAGGGTGTGCATTCCTTCTGACGAATTGATAGGAGGAGTCCCTCCCAATCATCCTCATTCCATCCGTCAGGCTCTGAAACGTTAAGCGTTTGAGGGTCAGTCATTGTCTATCTACTGGGGATGTTATCAGTGTTAGTGTGGATCGTGAGGAGCTAATCGCTCTATTGAGAGTCATTCGACATGCCCGCAAGGTCTGATGTGCGGTGAAATTGTGAGGCGATTACGGCGATCAAGAATACAGAGCGCTACACAACTCCGAGCTTAACCAAGTGAGAGCCGAAACCTTATGCTCACAACCTAAATGTTGTCAAGTTTTTTCACCCACGATTGACGACCTCCCTGCTGAAGCATATGGTACGCGCGCAGTTAGGGTGGCGGGCATTCATCAACCTGACGAACAAGTTAATTCCGGCGCTCGGACTCAGCAAGCAGTGAATAATGCAACTCTCTGATTGTTTGTCATGACTGAAAGCATAACTTTGCCGCTAGCCTACTAAAAGGCACAATTTCCGGGTATACAAAACCGGGAGCCGAGACGGGACGGAGGTGGAACGATGTGTTTGCCGAAAGTGTAAATCGGAAGCAACAGCTTGCCGAAAGGACAAACTCTCACGGTTAAATATTCAAACAGGCAGACATTTTCTAAAAATTGTTGATTTTATGCTGGTTGAAGCAGGGTGTGTCCTAGAATGAACGCACGCACCACCAATTGTTCGGGGGGGATGCGGCCTGTCCTGTTCGCCGGAGCGGGGGCGTCGTCGGGCGCGCTTCGCACCTCGTCGAGTTTCTCCAGAAAGAATTCACGGTTAAGCGGGGCAGGCAAAGTCTCCAATCCGTTTCGCAGGTAATCTGCCACCGGGTGCGAGCGCGCGATGACTTGTCGCCAGTTGACCATGTTGCTCTGATGCGCAAACGGAATGTCGAGGTGTTCTTTGAACTCTGTGTGATAGCACTTCTTGAAGAGGTATTTATCGACGCGGTAAGTGTCCGGTAGCGTTGACCACAGGCGCAGTACATCAACATCAAGAAGCGGGTTGAACACTTCCATGAAGTGAGACTTGTGGTAACTAAGGTGATGATGAAAGGCGGGCAACCGTTCGCGGCAGTAGAGCGTATCGCGCAGGCTCTGCGGCGCACGCGGGGCTTGCGCCAGCAGCTTCTCTAACTGACTCGTGTGCGCCGCCATCCACTCTTCTGCGTCCTCATCAAACCAGCGCCCGCTCTCCTCCACGCGCTCTGCGAAGTACATGGAGAGAGATGCCAGCGCATCGTCTCTCGTCTCCGCTGCCGCGCCGTACAGGCCGAAGCATTCGTCTCCGCGAAAGACTGAACCGATGTCGTATGTTTCGGCCAGCATCCGGCAGATAGATACTTCGTCCGCATGCCCGAACGCCAGATCAATCATTCCCGACTGTGCCTGAAACGCCTCCTCGAACTGTGTGGGTACGTTCTCCACCACTCGCGGGATGAAGATGGGCTTGATGCCGAACCTCTGCGCGAGCCGTTGCGCAATCTCCGCATCGGAACCCTGTCGATCAAGATTGTCGCCCCAGAAGATGGTGCGGAGTTTTGTCGTATCGTCGAGATGGCGCACCAGCACATGAAAGATATATCTTGAATCGTAGCCGCCGCTCAACAGCACTGTGGGGCGCTCCGCCTGTCGCCAGCGTCTGATGATGGCGCGCTCCAAACCTTCCTTCAGCAGCTCTATGGCCTGCGGTTCATCGGGCGTGGCGGCAGCGTACGCGCCGGGTTCGGGAATCTCGTAGCGGTAGTACCGCTTGAGTTTGATACCTTCCCGGTCGCAAACCAGATACTCGCCCGGCAGAAGTTGCCTGATGCGTGCGAACGGTGTCTGGCCTGCGAAGAAGCGCCCCGCAATCAAAAATTGCACGACGTTTGCGCCATCAATCTCATGCGCACCCGTCATCTCTGCAATAGGCGCGACCTCAGGCGAAAAGTAGAGCCGCTGCCCCCTATGGCTATAGAAGAGACGCCGCGAGCCTGTGTGGTCAGCGAACAGGTACGTCGCGCCGTGCCCGTAGATCGCCATCTGAAACGAGCCGTTCAACTCGTCAACGAAATCTGCGCCATGCGCCATGAAGCGTTCCAACAGCCATTCGCGCAACGCCTCACCGCGCTTCTCAGTGTTGAAGACGTAGCCTTCAAAGACGAGGCACATGCCGTCGCGCTCGCAGATTCCCGATGTCTCGCTCATGCTCAGGACGAGACATGCGAAGTCGTCGCGCGCCACTGCCTGACGACGCACAAACGGCGAGCGGTACAACTTCTCCTGCATCCGGCGCAGAAGCGCGGCCGCATCTACGGCAAACAGTCCGGTAATTCCCGGCACAATTCCGGCTCCTTGAAAGCGATCTAATCAGTTAAGCAGCACACGTGGGGTGTGTCCGCGCCCTTTAAGATAAAAACGTTGAGGACGATACATACGCATCCGGGCAACTGTCTGCGACTCCGGCGCAATGACCGGAAACAATTTCGGCAACGCGAAACGCTACTTGCGACCGAGCAGGAAATAGGTGTGCATGTCGCCCTTACCTTTGACGTTGATCGTACCGCGCGGTTCAAAGAGATAGGCATGCCGGAGGCGTTCGAAGGTGGCCGCCGTGACTTGTATGCGTCCCGGCGTGCTGTGGGATTCCATGCGGCTCGCGGTGTTGACGGCGTCTCCCCAAAGGTCGTAGATGAACTTTGACGTGCCGATGATTCCGGCGACGACCGGCCCCGTGTTGATGCCGGTGCGAATATTAAGTGTGGTGCCGCGCGCGCGATTGAAAGCGTCGAGCGCCGTTTGCATGTCGAGCCCCATTTCGGCCATCGCTTCGGCGTGATCGGCGCGGCGTTCGGGCAGCCCCGCCGCAACCATGTAGGCATCGCCGATGGTCTTGATCTTTTCCAGACCGTGCCGCGTGGCGAGTTCATCGAACGCCGAGAAGATTTCGTTGAGCAGGTAGACCAACTCGACCGGCGTGATGCGCGCTGACATCTCGGTGAAGCCGACCACATCCGAGAAGAGGATCGTGGCTTCGGTGAAACTTTCGGCGATGACGCCCTGATCTTCTTTCAGGCGTTCGGCGATGGCCGCGGGCAAGATGTTTAAGAGCAGCCGCTCGGACTTTTCGCGCTCGATGCGCAACTGCGCGAGATAAGCTTGCTCTCGATCCCGCAAACGCTTCTTCTCCAGTGAAGCCTCGACGCGCGCACGCAGGATCACCGGATTGAAGGGCTTCGGCAAATAGTCTTCCGCGCCCATTTCGATGCAACGCACGATGCCGTCGATCTCGTCGAGGGCGGAGATCATGATGACGGGAATGTCTCTGAGTTCGGGCGTCGTCTTGAGCCGCTCCAGCACCTGATACCCGTTCAGCCCCGGCATCATGATGTCCAGCAGTACGAGGTCGAACCGGCGCAAGCCCACAGCCTCCAAAGCCCGTGCGCCGTCCGCGGCGGTTTCCACTTCGTAGCCCTCGCGTGTGAGGCGGCGCGCGAGAATGTCGCGGTTGGTTTCGCTGTCGTCCACGACCAGAACCAGACCGCCCTGCTCCGTTTGTCGCGCGTGCGCGGCGTCGATTGTTTGGACGGTGCTGACGAGGTTCGCGATCATCGTGGAGACGCCGTCGTCCGCCGGGCGAAGGGTTGCGCTATTGGCTTCAAGGTCGGAGAAGCGGACGATGTCTTCGATGAGTTCGAGCAATTGCCGCGCGGCCGTCTGAATTTTTTGCAGGTCGGTGACGAACTCGGCATGCTCCGGCGCGCCGCAGTCTTCTATCAGCATTTCGCTGTAGCCGATCACGGCGTTGATGGGCGTGCGCAGTTCATGGCGGACGTGCGCGCCGAAAGAGTCTAGGTCGAGATCGGGCGTCTCGGTGCGCGCGGGGTGGAGGAGGTCGCTGACGCGCGTGCGCAATTGCCGCCCCGCCGTCAGGATTTTTTCGAGGTCGGCGCGAAATTCCGCCGCATCGACGCCTGTCGCGCCTTCAACCAGCATCTCGCCGTAGCCGATAATGGCATTGATGGGCGAGGACAACTCATGGCGGATGTGCGCCAGGAGAGCCGTGCGGGTGCGCGCCGCATCGGACGTGTGATCATCGCGTCCATGATGCGTGTCGTCGGTCATGAGGCGGCAGCCCGGTTGAGCATCGTTTCGATTTTTTCGAGCAGGCGCGTGAGTTCAATCGGTTTGGTGTCGTAGTCGTCACAACCGGCTTCGAGCGCGCGCTCGCGGTCGCCGGACATGGCGTGCGCAGTCAGGGCGATGATGGGGATGTGTCGGGTCGCATCCGTGTTTTTGAGTTGGCGCGTGGCCTCCCAACCGTCGAGCACCGGCAAGCTCATGTCCATGAGGATGAGATCGGGCGCAACGGACTCGGCCATCTCGACGCCCTGCCGGCCATCGACGGCGATGCTCACCTCGTAGCCTTTTCGCATCAGACGCCGCGAGAGCATGTCGCGGTTCATCTCGTTATCTTCAACCAAAAGTATCTTCTTCATAATGGTTGTCTCGTACCCTTTAAATTTTAAGTTGGAATGTTATGAAGGAAGTTTAGCGAGACTGTCGCTGGCGCGGTTGCGGACGCTGACCTCGACCATCTCTCTGACGGCGCGCAGCAGATCATCGCGGCTGTAAGACCCCTTCTCCAAAATCTTCTCGACGTAGCCGCTCAGGCGCAGGCGGTCTTCGAGCGTGATGTCTTTGGCGGTGATGACGACCACGGGAATCGAACGCGCGCCGGGCAGCTTGTGCAACTCCTGCACAAACTCGAAGCCGTCCATCTCCGGCATCATCAAATCCAGCAAAATCAACTGTGGTTGTTCCTCCGCCACCTGCGCGAGGGCGGCGCGCCCGTTGGCCGCTTCGCGCACGTGCCAACCTTCCTGTTCGAGCATGCGCACCAACAAGGCGCGCGTCGCTTCGTCGTCTTCCACGACGAGGGCGGGGGCGTTTCGGTTCGTCGCGGTGCGACGGTATTTGGCGAGCGTGGCGGCGAGTTGCTCGCGGTCGAAGGGCTTCGTCATGTAGTCGGCCGCGCCGAGCGCGTAGCCTTTGTTCTTATCGTCCACGATGGTGAGCATGATGACGGGGATGTCGGCCAGCGCGGGGTCGGCCTTCAGGGCGGCGAGCGTCGCCCAGCCGTCTACGCCCGGCATCATCACGTCGAGCGTGATCGCTTCGGGACGAAGCGTGCGTGCGAGTTGCAACGCCTCTTCGCCGTCGGTCGCGCATTCGACCCTGAAACCGGCCTTGCTGAGAGCGCGCTGCAACAAGTCGCGCGCCACCGGATCATCGTCCACGACGAGCACCGTGCCGGCGTCTTCATCGAGGAGTTCAGCGCGGGCTGCGCCACCACCCGACGCGGGCGCTGTAGTAGTAGTGTCCGGCGACTCGCTCCGCACGTCGGCAGGCAGTTTGATGGCGAACGTCGAGCCCTCGCCGCGCACGCTGCTGACGCCCATCGTGCCGCCCATCATCTCGCAGAACTTTTTCGTGATGACGAGACCGAGCCCCGTGCCGCCGAACTCGCGCGTGGTCGAGGCGTCGGCCTGCGAGAAGGGCTGGAAGAGCTTGTTCATCTGCTCTTTCGTGATACCGATGCCGGAATCTTTGACGTTGAAATTGATCCACTCGCGCCCGTCCGTTTTGCTGCGCACCACTTCGAGCGTGACGGTGCCTGCCTTCGTGAACTTGCAGGCGTTCGAGAGCAGGTTGAGGAGAGACTGGCGAACTTTGGTCAGGTCGGCGTGCATCGTGCCGAGTTCGGGGTCGGCCTGGACGACGAGCGCGTTCTCGTTCTTGGCGGCGAGCGGCTTGATGGTCGATTCCATTTCGCTGACCAGCGCGGAGAGGTCGAATGATTCGAGGTAGAGTTCTGTTTTGCCCGCCTCGATCTTCGAGAGGTCGAGAATATCGTTGATGAGGGCGAGCAGGTGCCGGCCTGCGATCTGAATCTTTTGGAGATCGGGGACGAACTCATCCTGCCCCGTGTCGGACGCTTCCTCTTGCAGCATTTCGCTGTAGCCGATGATGGCGTTCAAAGGCGTGCGCAACTCGTGCGACATGTTGGCGAGGAAGGTGCTCTTGGCCTGATTGGCGGCCTCGGCTTCCTCCTTCGCCAGTTGCAACTCGGCCTGTGTCTCCTGCAATTGTTGGAGCGCGTCCGACAGTTCATCGTTGGCACGCTTCATGGCGCGCAGCATCCGCCCGCGCTGGATCGTCCTGATCACGACGACCGCCAGCAGGAGCGTGACGAATAGGATCGTGACGAGTTTGTAGAGCGTCTGGTCGAAGGAGCGGTTGACGGAGTCGAGCTGACTTTCAGCGTCGGCCTTGTAAAGTTGTTCGATCCGGAGCAGGTCGTCGCGCACTTTGTTGAAGGCCGGGATGCCGTTCTTTTGATCAGACTCGGCCGCCTCTTTGATGCTGCCCTGAAGAATCAGCCCGATGACTTCATCACGATTTTTGAGATAGTGCGCCCAATCGCGCTCGAACATGTCGATGGCATCGATCAACTGCTGCGACTTCGCATACTGCCGCTCCGCAGTGATCAGTTGGGCGATGCTTTCCCCGGCTTCGTGAGACTGATCCGCATACCCGATTTGCAGGTTGGGGTCATCGGTCGTCAGGGCATAGAGCATGGTGCGGCGAGTCTCCTGCGTCGAGTAGAGCAGGTCGCCGATCAGATCAATGCCCTGCACCGTGCCGGTGTACATCTGCTGCACCTGCCGCTTCGCGCGCAGCAGGTCGCTCACGACATACCACCCGACGCCGATGACCACGACGCCGATCAGCAGGAACACCAGAGTGAATCTATACCTGTGCAGGACTCGATTCATTAACTTAACCTATCCGGGCGCGTCACGCCCCGCGCCCGCCGCCTGAGAACTTATCTGATGCGATAGCCGGGTTCACCGGGTGCGCGCCCGTCCACGCTCAAGACATTCACCTTTGCAGTGTCCACCTGATCCCTGCGCACGTAACCGATAGCGCCGGGCGTGTAATGCACGTACTGGATCATGGCATAAGTCGTGTTTAATTCTTTGGGCGCTTGCTGGATGGACTCGTTGAATTGTCCTTGACGGAAATATTTTTGATAATAGTTTTCGTCCCAGCCGTAGATGGAACGCAAGACCGCGCCGCGCTCCGACTGGCCGGGAGGCTGGCGCATGGCGATGACAACCTTCGTGCCGTTCGGCCAACGGCCGCGCTCGGCCTTGAAATATTTACGCAGCACATCAAACGATATGTCGCGCAGAGAGTTTTTCGGATTAACGATGATCGCCACGTCGCCCGATTGCAGCGAGGCGGGCGCAGTAGGCGCAGACGGGCGCGCGCGCGCCGCCTCACCACCCGCCGCTTCAGACCATACGGCCACCCGGCTCGACGCCACGAGTAACGTCAGGACTACGGCTAGCCCAAAGACTCTGAACCTCATGTACCTTCCCCTTAAAAAGTAAACGCGAGTTGCAGGATAAGTTCGTCGAGCGCGCTTAAGGAGCGTCGCTCCGTGCGATCATACTGGCTTTTGAAGGCCGCATAGTTCGTCAAGTCGTATCGCAATCCGAATGACGGCCCGTTGCGTCGCCCGATGTCGCGCAAGAGAACGTCGCGCGCCGACGCATTCACATACTGGTAGCGAAAATAAGGCTGCGCTTTACCGAAGCGACGCGCAAACTGCGTGTAGAAACCGGGCGTGTAGGTTACGACTCCGCCCGCGCCTTCCGGCTTGTGCCGGATGAACACGGCTTCGTTCAGCCATTCGTAGCGCGGGCTTTGATAGACGAGGTGCGCGGCCATGATTCGCTGATCGACGTTTGGCGCGGCTGTCGGGGTCAGGCGGTCGTGGTAGAAAGAGACTCCGGTTTGCAGTCCGGGCAGCCAGTCTGGGCGCGCGTTGAGACCGAGGTTGTACGACTTGCCGTTGTTCTCATCGAACGCGGTTTGCACCGAGCGATCTATCGCGGAGCGCGCGCTGCGCCCGTTTCCGACCTCGGCTATATAGCGCAGGCCGAGCGAGCCGGAGGGGATGCGCCCCGTCGCCGACACGCCGACATTGTGCAGCGGCAGCACGCCGCCCTGACCTTCAAAGGCGAAGAGGAAAGGGCGATTGGCGGCAGTAGCGAAATAAGACCCGTGATGAAACGCCGTGTTGTAATAGCCGATGCCGCTGTGGTATCGCCCGGCGCTCAAGTTCAAATAGTCGTTCATCGCATAACGCAGCAGCAGGCGGTGAATCTCGAACTCGAACGAATTGTCGCGTTTCGCCTCAAGGATCAGTTCGCTGACGACGCTGAACTTTTCGGACAGTTGCGAGGTGATGAACAGGTCGAGTTGTCCCAGACTGAAAGCGTTCGTCGTGCCGCGCCCGTTGCTGGCGCGAAAGTTCACGTCGGCGAAGCCCTGAATTTGGAGGCGGGGGCCGGACGTGTGAGTTTCATGTTCCTGCCCGGCGATAGCTGCCTGCGCCTCTTCCTCTTCCGGGGTGGCGGCCGCAGCCGCGGGCGCAGGAGGCGCGGCGGCCGGCGGTTGGCTGTTGGCGGCCACGGCGTTAGCCCTCAGTTCCCTGACCTGCCCTTCCAGTTCCTCCACACGCCTGAGCAGTTGCTGGAGTTGTGCCCGCTCGTCGGCCTGCGTGATGGCGGGGGCGGGAGTCTGCCTCGCCGCGTCCTGCGCCGTGAAATTGATTTCGAGGCGGTTGAACTTCTGACTCAAGCGCGGCATCGTGCCCGCCTGCAACTCGAATGAGAGCAGCGCATCGCCTCCCCTCTGCTCGAGACGAGCGGAAGCAAACCCGCGTCCCTTGAATTCATCCGGCATGGCTGCTGCAACATCCGCCTTCGGGATCAGTACGTAGAAACGTCCGCCGTCAAAATATGACGAATGGTCGTCGAGCGAGGCGTCCGAGGCGACTAGGACGCGCGAGCCTTCGGGCGTGTCGCTGACGCGCACTGGGACGAGTCGCTTGCGCGGGCGTGCGACGGGCGGAGTCGTCGCGCGACGCGCTGTTGCGAAGTTGTCGTGCGCAGAAGAGGCCGAGGCGGCCAGACGTTCCGGTTCTTGCGCACGGAGCGGGACGGCGAATGGGCTGGCACAGACGAAAAAAACGAGTGATAGAACGACCGAGACGTTAGGGGTATGCTTCATAGTGAAAAACACTTGTGCTGGATGAACCGGGAGCAGACATTGCGAGCCTACCGGGTGGATATGATGTAACGGAGCAATAATACGACGGTTGGCCGGACGACGCCAGCATTTAGATTATTTTCAATGATGACAGGCCGCCGGGCGTGCGCGCGCCGCGCCTCAACAGCCATGGACGGTTTCGTAAAATAAGAGTTGACTAGTTTGAAGACGAATGCATAAACTCGCCGCCGTCACGCTCGCAGTTCGATTCCTCGACACGCATTCTGAGGAACAATTACCCCTAAGCCTTTAGCCCCGACATTTAACTTGCAGCGAAGCCTTGCATCACATCCGTCGGGCAGCCCTACGCCCGCCAACTAGGAGACATCCATGAGCAAAGACCATCTGCCCCGTAAAGGGTGGACCGCCGAACGTGTGCGAACACACCTCCAGAATGCAATCTATCTTGAAATGTGGACGGTGCCTCTGTATCTCACGGCGGCCTACTCCCTCGACGTGCCGGTCAACGGGAAGACGCACCGGCCGGAGTTCGCCCCGACGCCGACGAAGAAGGACGGGTCGCCCGACTTCGACAAGTTCAAGCAACATGACTATAACCAGTATGCCTTCAACAACATTCTCTCCGTCGCCATTCAGGAGATGCTGCACGTCGAACTCGCGGGCAATCTGCGCAATGCCGTGCGCTCTCCAGACGACTCGACCCCGGTGACCTTCACCGGCAGCGGCGCCGACCCGCAGCCCCCTTTTTCCGCGCCACAATACGACTCGGCACCCGCCTGTCTGAAAGACGACGTGCTCCCCAGCGGAGTCACGCTCCAACTCGGGAAGTTCGACGAGAACCAGGCGCGTCTTTTTCAGTGGGTCGAGCAGGATCAGCCGCTTCCGCCGCCGCCCTACGACGTCGAGGAATGGCACGAGCACTACAACTCTATCGGGCACTTCTACACCTCACTCATGTACGGCATGAAAGCCTGCTGGGCAGACCTCTACCCTTCCGGGGGGCGCGCACATGACCCCTACCAGCGTGACGACTGGGAGTCGAGCGCGAGACAGGCGGGCGGCCGGCTGCTCAAAATGATCTTCGGCCATCCGACTCACCATCCCCTCCAGTCGTCGGCAGGGTCTGGAGCCGATGCGTTGGATGCCACGAGCTACAAGGACTTCAGCATCAAAATCTACGGGGCGTCCGAAGAGGCTTTAGTCCGCGCCGAAGCGGCCATGACGGCCACCATGGTTCAGGGTGAAGGTGCCGGGGGCACGAAGGACATCCCCGTCAAATTTCAACCGACGGGCAATGCGTCGGACGCAATCGAGATTGCGCTCGATAAAGTCAGCCACCTTGAGCGTTTCCACATTCTTGTCGGCCTGGCCGCCGAGGGTAAGTTCACTTACGTGCAGCCCGTCGAGAACCCTGCGCGCGAACACTTCCTCAACGCACTGAACCAGAGCTACTCGTCGTTCCTTTTGAGTCTGAACTCGGCGTTCTGTAATCAGGGCGACATGAGCATCGCGGCGATGGCGGGTCTCGGCAACCGCGAGCTTCAGGCATGGCAGAACAAGGTGACCGCACGGGAGATGTTCCAGTGGGTTGACGGCAGCCGCTTCATAGACAAGACCGGCGCGAAAGGCTTTCACGCCTGTCAGGGGCTTGACCACGCGGGCAAGGACGATTGTGCGACGGGCTTCTTTCACACGTGCGCGGGGGCGAACATGTGTAAAGGACAGGGCGGCTGCGGCGCCTTGATCAGCAATACCGAGAAGCCGCCGATTGACTGGCAGCCCGGTACTAATGAGTGTCAGGGCAAGGGGCACTGCGGCATTCCGATCCCGGCGCTTCAATGCTTCGTTGACGAGAACAACCAGGGGCAGTCCGTGTGGGCATATGCGAGAAAATTGATAGGACAGCCCACAGACGCCCCTCAGCCCAACGATCTGCGCACGGCGCTGACGGGGACGGGCGGAGAGTGTAGCCAGAGCAAATAATTTGTAACGCCGGCGAGTGAAGAAACAATGTCTCGCTTTAACTACCCAAATCTCGGCTTCGGGGTCGGCCTTCGTCATCAGCACTTCAGTTACGTGCTGGACAACCGTCCCCCGGTCGATTGGTTCGAGGTCATCTCGGAGAACTTCATAGACTCGCGGGGCTGGCCGCGCCATGTGCTCGAATGCGTGGCCGAACAGTACCCCGTAGTCATGCACGGCGTCTCGATGTCAATCGGGAGCGCCGACCCCTTAGACTTCGACTACCTGTCGCGTCTGAAACGTCTGGCGCAGGAGATAGGGGCGCGCTGGGTCTCCGATCACCTGTGCTGGACGGGCATCATCGGGCGCAACACGCACGACCTTCTGCCCATCCCGCTCAACGAAGAGGCGCTGCGACACGTCGTCCGCCGCGTGCGCGCTGTTCAGGATTTTCTCGAGCGGCCTCTGGTACTGGAGAATCCCAGCAGCTATTTGAGCTTCGCTTCCGACACGATGCGCGAGTGGGAATTTTTAAAAGCACTGGCTGAAGAGGCCGACTGCGGGCTGCTGCTCGACGTGAACAATGTTTACGTTTCGAGCGTCAACCACAGCTTCGACCCGTTGGAATATATCGAGTCGCTGCCGCACGAACGCATCGTCCAGATACATGTCGCCGGCCACACTCATTGCGGCACGCACATCGTGGACACACACGACGCCCCGGTCATAGGAGGCGTCTGGGAACTCTACCGTCTCGCCTGTCGTCATCATCCGAACGGCATCTCGACGCTCCTCGAATGGGATTCGAGCGTGCCGGAGTTTCCGGTTCTACACGCGGAAGTACTGAAGGCGAGAGACTACCTGACGGCAGCTTCGTCGCCGCCGGAATCTAAGAGTCCGGAGTATGTAGACGCGGGGCGTTCTGCGCGCGGCGCGCGCAACGCACTCGCCGGCGCTCACCCGCCGCACACATCTCTGCCGGAGCACGTATGAACGTCAAAGATGAGAGCATGGGCGACATCGAACTCGGCCGCCTGCAACGCTGGATGCAGGCGGTCATCACGCATCCCGGCGGCGTCGGCTCGGGCGTCGCCTCTCCGGCGGCGAGGCAAAGCGTCGCGGTGGACGCGAAGACGCTTGAGACCATCGTGATCCCCTCCGAGACACTCACAGGCGCGGAGCGTCTCGCCATCTACTGCCGCTCTTATCACGCGCGCCTGCTACAGTGCCTGAGGGAAATGCTCCCCGCCCTCTACCACGCACTGGGTGAGAACCTCTTCAACCTTTTCGCACTCGACTACCTGCAACACCACCCACCACAGAGCTACACTCTGGACAATCTAGCCGACCGCTTCGCGCAACACCTCGCCGAAACCCGCCCCGACGCGGATGCCCCGCCGGGCGAGAGAGAGAGTTGGCCGGACTTCATCATCGAACTGGCCGCGATGGAATGGGCGTTCCTCAAAGTCTACGACGGCGACGGCCTGGAGGGGCGCGCGTTACCGTCGGCCGAGAGCATCCGCGCGCTCGCTTTCGAACGAATCCTTGAATCGCGCCCCGCCCCTGCGCCCTGTCTGCGTCTGTTCGCCTTTCGGTATCCCGTTCACGTCTATATGCTCGCCGTGCGCAGGGGAGACCGCCCGCCGATTCCCGCCCCGTCCGAGACTTTTGTGGCGGCAACTCGTTTGGACTTCCGTGTCATGCTACATGAACTCTCCGCGCAGCAGTACGCAGTCTTGAAAGCCTTCGACGGTCAGCATGCGCTCGAAGATGCGCTCGATCAAATGGGTTCCGCCTCAGGCATTCGGCCGCACACGGCAACGATTCAGGACTGGCTTTGTGATTGGGCGAGCAAGGGCTTTTTAGAAACCGTCTAAGTCACAAACAATTGCGTTGCAGGAATCATATCCAAGCATGACAAGTTCCCGACCACTAATGCTGATTACCCGTGTCGGGTGATGCAGGAGTTTCTCGGCGGGCGGAAGCAGATTTCTCTTTACCCCGGAACCACTTGGTGGGCGAAGCCAACCGTTTGGTAAGAGATTTTAAGCGCGATTCATTCGGCGGCCGGTCGGCCGGCGTGCCCGTGTCGCTCTTATGCAAGGAACAGTGTAACCGGGGCTCAGTTCCATCAACATAGGTCATGCGGCTTTTAACAGGGCAATGGGCGGAAGCGATCAGCCCCGTGGCCGGATCAATTGTGAGTGTCACGGTGGGTGGCGCTGTTACCGTGGCGGCGCGCTCGGCCATCGGCTCCTTTTTTTCACCGGCCGCTAACTGCTTCGGGGTGGGCTTTCTGGCGGCACGCTGCGGCTCTCTGACCTCATCTCTCACGCTGTGGGTGGATGTTTGCTCAACATTACCGCTTCTGACTTCCTGCTCAGGTTGCTGCGGAGCCGGATGGCGACTGCCCATCAAGAAATACCCTGCGGCCAGAAGCACGAACATGAAAAGGCAGACCGGGAGAACGTAGAGTTGCCACGCTCTGCGCGGGGCGCTTGTTTGTGGCGGGGTGCTTGTTTGTGTATGTGTCTGCGCGCCATTTGATGTTTGTCTCTGGAACCTAATTTTGCCGGAGATCAACTGTTCGTAAGCTTCGTTAATCTCCTTCAATTTATCTTGCGCCTTCTGTTGTAAACGCGGGTCGTGAACGAATCGATCAGGGTGCCAAACCTTTGCCAGGTCTCGATACGCTACTTTCAACTCCTGCGCCGAAGCCCCCTCTGCGACGCCCAGCACCTCATAGCAGTTGTTCAACTCTCGATTCATCTTCCGTCACCTTCAAGATAAAATTCCGGTTAGCGTTGATACGCCCTTATCTCTGCCCCGCAAAGTCCGGCGCTCCCGCATAGCGGAGCTACAGCTTGCGCAGCATGTGGCAAAGAAGGAGGGCGCTCCCGGTCAAGACGTTACAGCGAGACGCGCGCGACAAAGGTGCGCGACCGGACGTACAAATAGTTCACGAAATATTTTTGTCGCCTTTACGAAGGCGACGTTGAAAAGTTTTTGCCGATGAGGATAACTGGGGATGGCTCGCTACTCCGAGACCATATATTCAGAATACAGGCGTGACTAAATGATGTCAAAGCGCATGTCCGGGTGCGAATGGCACCAGTGCGGCGATAACTCTTAACAATCCGGCCTTTTGGTAAAGAGTCGTGAAAGTGGGGTAGGATAAAGACGTGGCTTACCTGCCCGGTTTTTATATATCCCTATCTGGAATTCACTCTGAAGATGCATTGACTTCAGTTCCTTGACTTCGCATGAGCGAAATCTATAAACCCGCGCTCCGGCTCCGTGGAGATCAATCTGACTCGTATCTTCTCTCCCACCGACAACCCTTTTTCACCCTTTATGATTCGTCCTTCGGCGGGCGGCGTGATGAGCCGCACGAACGTCCCCCTCTCTTTCACACCGGTCACAATTCCATCAAATGTTTCGCCCCGTCGGCTGCTCAGAAGCACCGCCACGGCCGACTTCTCCGTCGTGCGCTCAACCTTCCTCGCGGCGCTCTCCATCCGGTTGCACCTGCCCGCGATCTCTTCCAGCGCTTCTCTGGTGTAAGGCGGAGGCTCACCCGCGATTGCCGCTTTCAGGCAGCGCTGCGTGATTAAATCCGTGTACCGCCGGTTCGGCGCCGTCGAGTGTGTGTAATCATGAACAGCCAAACCGAAGTGCCCTTCCTGCTCGAACCCCGGCGCTTCGACTCTGTAGTCACCTCCCCCCAGCATTTTCAAAACAGAGAGTGAGAGTTCCGCGAAGCCCTCCGGGTCGGCCGCTTTCCTCTGTGCCAAGAAATCCGATAGCGCGCGAACGTCCGGCCGAGACTGCAGAGTGGCGCCGAAGGATGCAGCCAGCTTGACTATCTGCGGCCATCGTTCGGGAGTCCGCACGACTCTGCGCAGCGACGGCACTCCCCTCTCTTGCAGGAACTCTGCCATCGAGGTGTTGGCCGCAATCATGAAACTCTCAATGATACTTTGCGCGCGGTTGTGCCGTTTAATATCGAGTCCGACGACTTCCCCGCCGGAGAGGATCGGTTGAGCTTCTACGGTCTCAAGTTCAAGCGCCCCGTTTTCTTTGCGCAGCGCGTGCAAGCGCTCCGTCGCCTCCCACTGAAGCCCCACCTGCTCCTCAAGCCCTTCGATGCGTGTGACGCCGACGGGGGCGGAAGCGCGTCCCTCCAGCCACTCGCCGACTTCCCCGTAAGTGAGTTTAGAGTGGTTATGAACGACGGCACGGTAAACATCCTTGGAGGACACCACACCTTCACGGGTTATGATCAACTCGATCACAATGGCGAGCCGGTCACGGCCTTCCAACAGAGAGGTTTTGTCTGTCGAAAGCTGTTCGGGCAGCATGGGGAAAATGATGGCCGGGGTGTAGACCGAAACGGTATTGACGAAGGCGTGCCGGTCGATGGCACTACCTTGCGGAACGAACGCATCGACATCGGCTATTCCGATCAGGAGGCGTAGTTGCCCGTCCGGCAGTCGTTCAACAAACTCGACCTGGTCAAGATCGCGCGATTCATTGTTATCAATGGAAGAGCAGAGTACTCCCCGCATATCCCTGACAGAGCCGCCGATATTTATTTCACTTCCGGCCTTCGCCAGAGACTGTGCTTCGCGTAGGACTTCGGGTGGGAAATCTGTAGAAAGATCCGAGGTCGTCATCGCGCGGAGGGCAATCGCGCGTAAGTCGGGAGTCGAAGAGGTGTTCGTCATGTCAGGGTAATTGCAAGTAGTTCGGCGTCTTTGAATTGAAGGGCAACGATTCCGGTAAATAAGAGAGTTGACCGCCTAGTGCTCCGGGGTCGGCCTCGCTTTGATAATACCGCAAGATGGTTCCCGGCTTCCTGCGCTGACTTCCGATCTACACTCGATCAAGGATTTCGGCGTCCGCCTGATAAGATGTAGCGCCGGGCGGGACAACTCGTACCGCCGGGGAAGATCAAGAGCCTACGCCATGAACGATCTGCCACGACATACGCTCGCGCGCATCATACGCCAACACGGTCGCGCCATTTGCGACGCGCCGAAACGCATCGAAGCTCTGCTGCGTGATCTATGCGGCGCGCACCGTCGTGAGATTAACATCATCATCGGCGCGCTGGAGGAGCGAGTCGCGGCGGATTTGCTCGCGGCGGGTAGCATGGCGCCCCGGGAAGTGTTGTTAGCGCGACTCGCGGCGCGGCTGCGCGACAACCTCGCATACACGCCCGAGGCGGCTCGCTGGGGAGTCGAGACCTGGGCGTTTGCGCTCGGCCTCATATCCGAGGCGGAACTCCTTGAGCGCGGGCGTGCGGAATCGGCCGAGCAGGGGCGAAGCGACGCGCCGTCATCAGTGCGAGACGCCGACCCGACGACGACAGAACGCGGCGCTCCCCCGTCAACGCATCCGCCACAGGAGCCGACCGCCGTGCCCCGGCGGCAGCCGCCACCGGCATCGAAAGCCAGTTCGCCACCCGCTATCAACGCTCCGCCGGCGGCTTCAGCGCGCCGGCCAAGCACGACGCACCCATACGCGCCTGTGCCGACAGTGCCTCAGCCGAATATCGCGACGCCTCCCGCCCGAGATGCATCGCGGCGAGGTCTGACGCTACGCGGTTGCCTCATCGGCTTCGTGTTGCTCATTGTCCTCACCGCCGCCGCAGTCTTTGTCGTCCCGGCCGTCATCATGATTTTGAAAGAAGAACAAGCTCAGCCGAGCATCAATGATCCGCGGATCAGGTGATACACCACGGGGCACATCAGCCCGGGCGTGTGACCCCGTCATCTTCCTCCTCTGCGGCATCCGATTGCAGGTTTATGCCCCGCCGCTTCCGGCATTTCCTTCCGATGGTGTATCTTTTCTGTAATTTCTGACAACCGTTTAAACAGCAACCTGACTCGATAAGGGGAGGACTTTCGTTTATGAGCAGACGACCCGGGGGTGAACTCGCTTCCCGCCCACTTCATTTCATCTGGATCGCCGATGCATCCGGCTCGATGCAGGAGGGCGGCAAAATTCAGTCTTTGAACAACGCTATTCGCGAAGCCATTCCGCACATGAAAAAGGTTGCGGAGGATAACCCGAACGCGCAAGTGCTCGTCCGCGCGGTCAAGTTTTCCAGCGGAGCGCAGTGGCACATCTCGCAGCCGACGCCGGTCGCCGATTTCGCCTGGAACGATCTTCCGGCCGAAGGTGAAACCGACATGGGCAAGGCGCTCTCGCTCGTCGCCGAGCAACTCAAGATGCCGCCGATGTCCGAGCGCGCACTGCCGCCCGTGCTCGTGCTCATCTCCGACGGCCAGCCGACCGATGATTTCGACAAGGGCTTGAAAGAT
>DASVPS010000046.1:0-44598 GCA_036389555.1 Pyrinomonadaceae bacterium | reverse complement strand
TTGCGCTCACGTGCGGCGCGCAGTTACGAAGCGCTTGATGAGGCGGTCACTGAAGCGTTGTCAAAGATCACGGTCGAGAACGCGCAAGCATGGTTCAAGCATTGCGGCTATCGTGTCTCACACAAATGAAATCTGCTCTAGTGCTAGCCTTAGCGCACTATAGGGCTGCCGATAAACAGCTTACAGCCGCGTGTTACGCGGTTTTCCGGCAAAGGCCGCTGGCGGACTCAGGCGACCTTCGCAGATTGCTTAAAAGTTTGCGCTCCTCTTCAGCCTTCGGACACTTAAGTCATCTAACGCCTGCGTGCCTTGTCGGCTTATCTGCTGGGTAATACGCCAGCGTCACCCTTAAGGTGTTCCGTAAAGAGTTTGAGTATGCGTTTGTACTCGTCCGCCCAGCTCGTCTCGCGTTCGAAGGCGTGGTCTTCGACGGGGTAGGAGGCGAGTTCCCAGTTCTCTTTTCTCAGTTCGATGAGGCGTTGGGCGAGGCGCACGGAGTCCTGGAAGTGTACGTTGACGTCAACCATGCCGTGGCAGATGAGGAGCGCGCCGCGCAAGCCCTCTGCAAAGTAGATCGGGGAACTGCGCTTGTAGGCTTCGAGGTCGGTCTGCGGCAGGTTGAGGATGTTCGCGGTGTAAGGGTGGTTGTAGTGCGCCCAGTCTGTGACGGGACGCAAGGCCGCGCCCGCCGCGAACACGTCCGGCTCGGTGAACATCGCCATCAGCGTGATGAAGCCGCCGTAAGAACCGCCGTAGAGGCCGATGCGCTTCGGGTCGATGTTGTGCGTGGCGACAAGGTAGCGCGCGGCGTCTACGTGGTCGGTCAAATCCTTGCCGCCCATGTGGCGATAGATGCCTGTGCGCCAGTCGCGCCCGTAGCCGGCCGAGCCGCGATAGTCTATGTCGAGCACGGTGTAACCGCGCTCCATCAGCAGGTGATGAAACATGTACTCGCGGTAATAGCTGCTCCACCACTTGTGTACGTTCTGCAAGTAGCCCGCGCCGTGTACGAACAGGACGGCCGCGCCGTTCGGCCGCGCGGGTTTGTAGAGACGCGCCTGCACCGTCTGGCCGTCGCGCGCACGGATGGCGACGATGGGCGGCTCGATCCAGTCGTGCGTAAAAAATTCGGGGATGGGCGAAGTCGTCACCTGTTTCGCGTCCGACAGGGGCGCGCTCGCGGCGAGGTAGAGTTCCGGCGGCTTGTTGCTGTATGAGCGTACGAGGGCGAGCATCCGTTCGTCGGGCGAGATGTTGGCCGCGTTGTTGCCGGGAAGCGCGGTGAGACGCAGGCGCACGCCGCCGTCCACAGGCATCGAGTAGAGATGGCGTTCGGCGAAGCTGACTTCGCTTGAAGTGAAATAGAACTTCGTCTTGTCTTCGGAGAGCCGCACGTCCGAGACTTCAAACGCGCCGCGCGTCAACTGCACCGGCCGCCCGCCCTCTATCGAGACCGTGTAGAGGTGCGCGAAGCCGTCCTGCTCCGACTCGAAATAGACGCGCCGGTTATCTGCGAGCCAGCCGAGCGTGAACGCGCCGGGGCCGTTCGTCCAGGCGTCGTCGTGCAGCGCCGCGAGCGTTTTCGTTTTGCCCGTCGCAGGGTCTAGCAAAAGCACCCAACGATCTTTGTTGTCGGCCGAACGCGCGAGCATCGCCGCCCGCTGGCCGTCCTCAGACCATTGCAACTGGAAAAACTGCACGTCGCGTTCGCGCGCCTGCGTGGTCGCCTGCGCCGTGCTCTCGGTCTGCGTGCGCGGCGGTTGCTGCCCTTGCTGCTGCCCCTGCTGCTGTTGCGGCGTCGGCTGTCCCTGCGCCTGCCCTCCGGTTTGTTGCTGCGCCTGTTGTTGCGGGTCAGCGCCGCGTTCGCGCTCGGCCTGCTCGGTGGCGTTCTGTTCGGTGCGCGTGCGCACGACGGGCGCGGCCTCCGCACGCTGCCCGTGCTCCACGTTCTTCGCGTCGCCCGTCTCGACCGAGATGACAAGCATGCGCGTGCGCCCCTGCGCGTCGCCCACCTTCGTGCGCCCCGGAATATCTTCCGTGTAGGCCGACTCCGTGACGTAGTTCGGCACAATCGTCTGCTTGGCCGCGACTGCCGGCTCCGTGATGACGGCGACGACGTATGCGCCATCCGGCGAGAGCGTGAGGTTCGCAACCGTCTGCCCCGTCGGGACGTTGAAAGGCTTTCGCCGTTCGCGTGCCTTGCGTTTCGCTTCCTGCTCCTCGCGCCGCGCCGCACGCTCGCGCACGGCTTCGAGCAATTCGCGCTCCTCCTTCTTCAAAACTTCCTGGCTCTCCGTCCCGCGCGCCCCCTGCTGCTGCTGCTGCTGCCCGCCTCCGCCGCCGACGCGGATGTCGGTCAACTGTTCGAGCAGGCCGCCGTCGAGCGAGAGCACGTAGAGATTGTTCTGGCGCGTGAAGTAGACGCGCCGCCCGTCGCGCGTGAAGCGCGGGTTGGTTTCAGCCTCGGTCGTGCGCGTCAAAGCCCTGCGTGCGCCCCGCGCGTGCTCGTAGAGATACACATCGCCCTCTTCGGTAAAGACCGTCCAACGCTTATCTTTCGACAACTCTCCCGTAGCGGGCGGCGCATTATTGCGCGCCTCGTCCTCAGAGAGCTTGCGCAAGCCCGTGCCGTCTCGATTGACGACGTAAGTGTCCATCTCCTTGAGACGCGGCTCCGTCGCCTGCTTCCAACGGAAATAGATGCGCGCGCCGTCCTGCGACCAGCGCACACTCCCCGGCTCATAGCCCACGAGCGCAGCCCCGCGCATGATGCTGTCAACCGTCAACTCGAAACGCTTTGCCGACGACGCCTGCCGCGTCTGCGTTTGCTGCGCAACGATGGTTGGGATTGTTGGTTGAAGGAGAAGGAAGGCGACGGAGAGCGCGGCCAGCGCGCGAGGTTTAATGCTTATTTTCATAACCCGTTTTCTTGTGCTTAAAGATTGATCGCTTCGACCCGCACGTTTAAATCCGGTGTGACCGTGACGATGTGATTATCCGGCACGTCGAGCCAGTCGTCATGGTCGTCCGTCAAACGCTCGCTGGCGACGATGACCGCCGCGGCCTGCTCTTCCCCGCGCACCGTGTGCATGTCGCACAGGCCGTCTGGCAAACACTCGAAACGCTTGCCGCGCGAGATGTGGAGTGAGTTGCCCGTCAGCCCTTCCGCGGAGCAGTAGCGCGAGATGACGATTGATGCGCCGTCCGTCACCGCGAAGTTGTAATGCGAAGGCTCGACCACGCCCGCCCCGCGCGTCCACTCGTTCAAGAGCGCGATGGTTTCCACGAGGGCGGCGCGCATATTGTCGCCGTGCGCCTCACCGAAGGGCACGCGCAGCGAGTTGAGAAAAAGCGCGAAGGCGTGTTCCGAGTCGGTCGTGCCCGACACCATGTTGTAAAACTCATCCTTCAAACTCTCGCGCAAGGTGCGCTTGATGCGCTCGAACCCGGCGACCGCGCCGTTGTGCATCCACATGAAACGGTCGTAAGCGAACGGGTGGACGTTCGACTCCATCACGACCATCCCCGGCGAAGCCGCGCGCACGTGCGCGAACAAACAGGACGCGCGCACCTTCACGGCGAGGTTCTGCAAGTTGCGATTCGACCACGCGGGCATCACGGTGCGCTGCACGCACGGCGTCGGGTCAACGTCGGGCACATACCAGCCGACGCCGAAGCCGTCGCCGTTCAAAGGCTCTGCGCGCTCGCGCGCCTTGTAGCTCTGCATGATCAGCGAGTTGACGGGGCGGTATAATAAATCCGCCAAGAGTAGCGGCGCGCCCGCATACGCGAGAAACCGGCACATAAGTTTAAGCCCTGTCGGAGACGAAAATGAGCGAACGGCGAGATGATACAACAGAACCCGACGAACGCGACGCGCCCCCCGAACCCGAACGCACGCCGCAGAATTATTACTACGACGACGGGACGGGCTACGAGGTTTACGATCCGTCGGCAGATGATGAGGACGACCCGGAGGAACAGATCGATTGACGGGTTAACCTGTGGATGAAGGCAAATTGCATTCGGGAATATCGTGTGACAATGTGCGAAGTGTCATAAGCGGCGACCGGCGGACGCGCAGAGAGGCGTTACCCTGTGCGAGTGACAGTTAACTTTCATACGCCAACCGGGAGCCAACAATTTATGCCGCCTCGCCTTCAACGTTTCTGCACACTTATCTTCGCCGGTTTCTGCGCGCTCTTGAGCGTGTCTGCGGCGAGCGCGGGACAAAATACCGAGAGCGCCGCCGCCAGGACATCGCCCGCCGAGACGCTGCGCGCGGCGCAAATTATCTTCATACGCACCAAGTCGGCCTACTTCAAGCCCGCCGCCCTCGAACAGGAACTGCTCGACCGCAGCGAAGTTCAACAGTGGGGACTCGTCATCTCGCGCGACGAGACCGACGCAGACTTGATCATCGAAGTTGACCGCAAACTGTTCACGAACAAGTTCGTCTACAGCGTGCTCGACCCGCGCACGAACCGTGTGTTGCTGAGCGGGAAGATCGGCTCGCTCGGCGGCACGGTCGAAAAGCAGATCGCCAACGGCTTCGTCAAGCGCATCCAACCGTTCCGCGCCTACGGCGCACCGGCTCAAACCAGATAACTTGCCGGAGCGGCCGTCTCTCGTCTTAAGACTCTTTTTCTTTCTTCGGCCGCAGGTTCGCGGCGAGCACGCGCTTGCGCAGGCGGATCGTCTCCGGCGTCACTTCGACGAGTTCGTCGTCGGCGATGAACTCCAGAGCCTGTTCGAGCGAGAGTTCTTTGACGGGCACGAGGCGCATCGCTTCGTCGGCGCTGGCGGCGCGCATGTTCGTCAGTTTCTTCTCCTTGATGACGTTCACGTCGAGGTCGACGGCGCGCGCGTTCTCGCCCACGATCATGCCCTCGTAAACCTTCTGGCCGGGGCGCGCGAACATCGTCCCCCGCTCCTGCAGGTTGAAGAGCGCATACGTCGTCGTTTCGCCCATGCGGTCTGCGACGAGCGACCCCGTGGCGCGCCCGCGCATCGCGCCCTGCCAATCGCCCCAGCGCAGAAACAGCGTATTGAGCAAGCCCGTGCCCTTCGTCTCTGTCAGAAACTCGCCGCGAAAACCGATCAGGCCGCGCGAAGGAGTCTCAAACTCCAGGCGCACGCGCCCCGTGCCGTGGTTGACCATCTTCGTCATCTGCCCCTTGCGCCGCCCCATCGCCTCCGTCACGACGCCGATGAATTCGTCCGGGCAATCGACCACGACGAGTTCGATGGGTTCGAGCGTTTTCCCGTCGCGCTGGTGTGTGATGACCTGCGGCTTCGACACCTGCAATTCGTAACCCTCGCGCCGCATCATCTCTATCAGGATCGCGAGTTGCAACTCGCCGCGCCCCGAAACTTTGAATTGATCCGGCGTCTCGGTCTCTTCCACGCGGATCGCGACGTTGCTCAGGAGTTCGCGGTCGAGCCGCTCGCGCAGTTGTCTGGACGTGACGTACTTTCCTTCACGCCCCGCAAAGGGCGAGTTGTTGACGCTGAAGATCATAGAGATCGTCGGCTCGTCCACCGCGATCACGGGCAGCCGCTGCGGGTTGTCCGCGCTCGAAATGGTCTCGCCGATCTCGATGCCTTCCATGCCGGCGAGCGCGACGATGTCGCCGACGCCCGCGCGCGCGACCGGCTCACGCTTCAACCCCTCGAAGGCGTAGAGCTGCGAGACGCGCGTCTTCTGCACCGAGCCGTCGCGCTTGACGATAGCCACCGTTTCGCCCTGCGCGATCTCGCCGGAGAAGATGCGCCCGATGGCGAGCCGCCCCACGTACTCGTTGTAATCCAGATTCGCCACGAGCAGTTGCAGCGAATCCTGCCTGAGCGCGCGGGGCGCAGGAATCGTCTCCACGATTTGATCGAAGAGCGGGCGCAGATCGCTCGACTCGTCGGTCAACTGTTTTTTCGCCACGCCGTCGCGCGACACGGCATAGAGGATCGGAAATTCGATCTGCTCGTCCGTCGCATCGAGGTCGAGGAACAGTTCGTAGATTTCGTCCACCACTTCCGCCGGGCGCGCATCGTGCCGGTCGATCTTGTTGACGACGGCGATGACCGGCAGGCGCAACTCCAGCGCCTTGCGCAAGACGAAGCGCGTCTGCGGCAGACAACCTTCCGCCGCGTCCACGAGCAGCATGACTCCATCCACCATCTTCAACACGCGCTCGACCTCGCCGCCAAAGTCTGCGTGCCCCGGCGTGTCGAGGATGTTGATCTTCACGGTGCCGTAACGCACCGCCGTGTTCTTCGCCATGATCGTGATGCCACGCTCGCGCTCCAAGTCCATCGAATCCATCACGCGGTCGATGATATGTTCGTTCTCGCGATACGTGCCGGCTTGCTTGAGCATCGCGTCAACGAGCGTCGTCTTGCCATGATCGACGTGCGCGATGATGGCGATATTGCGGATATCTTTTCTTTCTTCTGTCATAACTCCCCTATAGATCAAAACGGCGCTTTTCGATGCGCCACATCAAACCGCATATCATAACACGCGCCGCCCGATTATCCTCGCGCGGAGGCGTGCGGTGCGGCTCATACGACCCTGAGGCCGATTAAAAGAGTTTGTAAAATCGCGTGCGAGTCGGGCGCGGCGGAGGGTGTCTCCTACGACTCGAACGCTCCCGTCTGGCGCAGCGCTTCATAGAGAACGATGGCGACGGAGGTGGCGAGATTGAGGCTACGGACGTTTGGGTTGAGCATCGGGATCGTGACGCAGTGAGAGGCGTTGGCGCGGAGCACGTCTTCCGGTAAACCGCGCGTTTCCCGGCCAAAAACCAAACAATCGCCGTCCGCGTAACGCCAATCGGTGTAGGCTCTGCGGGCTTTCGTCGTGAGGTAGACGAAGCGCGCGGCGGGGAGCGCGGCGCGGAGCGCATCGAGGTCTCGATGCTTCGAGAGTTGCACTTCCGGCCAGTAGTCGAGTCCCGCGCGTCGCACCGCCCGGTCGTCCAGACGAAACCCGGTCACGCCGACGATGTGCAGAGGAGTGCGCGTCGCCGCACACAGGCGCGCGATGTTGCCGGTGTTCGGCGGTATCTCCGGTTCGACGAGCGCGACGTTGATCATAGCAATAGAGGTTAGAGGCTAGAGGTCAGAGGTCAGTAGTCGGTAGAAGACGGTTTTGGTTTTAACTGACCTCTGACCTCTGACCTCTGACCTCTATCATAAAAGAATTAGGACGGCGTGCTGTAGCAGCGTTCGCCGTCCCTTTGAATGGTCTCGGTTTGAGACCGAATGTGTTGTGTGCGCTTCGGAAGGTTGTTGAGTTACTCGGGTTGAACTGACTACTACCGCTTCTTCGCGCCGCCTTTGGAACCGGCCTTCGAGCCGCCCTTCTTGGAACCGCCCTTCGAACCGCCCTTGGAAGCACCCTTCGAGCCGCCCTTCGAACCGCCCTTGGAAGCGCCCTTCGAACCGCCCTTTGAACCGGCCTTCGAGCCGCCCTTCTTGGAACCGCCTTTGGAACCACCAGCTTTCTTTGTTGCCATAAGTCTTCGTTGCTCCTTTTTCTCTTGGTTGTTTGCGACCACAAGATACTGTGTCAATTTTGATCTTGTGGCCTAGACTAAACAGCGCACAACATATTGGACTTATAAACATAAAGCGATCAGTTGTCAATAACTTAATTCCCAATCGTTATTTTTTTTCGCGCGCGCTCGGTGAGCACATGCGCGCAGAGATGTATCGCAGATGCAAAGAGTGCGCGTTGATGATCATCAACGCGCACTCTTCTAAGTTGAAAATGTGATCAGCGGTAGACGGGAGTAAAGACCCAGCCATCGTGTCGTTCGATGCCGTAGTAGGTGGTCACCGAGGGGCAACGGCTCCGACTGGCGACGCCGATAAAGGGCGTGGCAGTCTCGTTCGGTGAGGTGTCGAGATCGCAGCGCGCGTCCGCATCGTTTCGATCATCGTCCTTGTCGCTATCGAGGCCGAGTATACCGCCGCCACCGATCGCGCCCGCCGCCTCGAAAGCTTTATAGCGCGCGCTCGTCGCGGGCGGGATGCCGCCGTTGTACTTCAACACGTTCTGTTTGAAATCGAGGAAGGCGCGGTCGTCGGGGCGGATGAGTTTCCACTCGCCGTCGTTGTTGAGCGGGTCGCGCGCGGCCTCCCTGCGCAGAATCTGAATTTTCTTGAATGCGCCGGCGAACGGCTCCACGCCTTCGAGCAAATCGTTCATGCTCTTTGGCGGAGTGCCCTTCGCGAGTTGGTATAAGGCGATGGCTTCGGCTACTTCTTCGCCGCGCGCGATGGCTTCGCGTTCGAGGTTGCGTATGGATTGCTGGCGCAGGCGCGGCGCGGCGGCCGTGAGCGAGAGCGCGAGGATCGTCATCACGGCGAGCAGGGCGACGAGCGTATAGCCGCGTTCGCCCGCGCGCGCGGCGTCGCCGCCGCTGCCGCTGGTGCGCGTGGCGGGTAAAGGCATGTGTTCGTTGTAGTTAGTCTTGCGGCTCATCGTCGTCGCCGTCGTCGTCGGGCGGTTTCGGTGGTTGGTAGCGGGGCACAGGGCTGCCCGGATTGCTCGCGCTGCTGCCGCCTTTTTCCACGTAAGGCAGCGTATGTTTGATCTGCAACTGCGCGTCGGTGAACTCGACGGCGCGCGTGGAGATGCTCGTCACTTTGAAGCGACCGGCGACGAGGTCGCCGCGCTGCACGGTGATGAGTTCGTTGCTCTGGTTCTTCAGGATCGCCTTGTCGTTGTAGCGCGGCCCGCCGAGGATGCCGACGAAGGTGAACTGCGGCGTCGGCGGAGCCGAGACGGTGAGCGGGGTCTCGTTGGAGTAGAGCGAATTATCGGGCGTGCGGACGACGATCTGGCGCGTGCCGGGCGCAGTGATCAGCGCGGCGGGCACGGTGGTCGAGAGTTGCTGCGCGCTCGTGAAGGTGGTCGGGAGTTCCTGCCCGTCAACATAGACGCGCGACAGCGGCGTAAACTTGTCGCCGGAGAGTTGCAGCGTGAAGTCGCCCGTGCGTGCCATGACGCTCGAAGGCGAGATGCCGGCGAGCATCATGGGCGGCGGCGGGATGGGCGTCGGCGTCGGCGCTTCAACCGTGACGGACGCTTTTGGTAGCGGCGTCGGGGCGACGTAGAAAGCGAAGATGTTGCGCCCGGCGTCGGGCACGCTGTAGCTGACGGGCGTGTAGACGACCTCGCGCGGAATTCGCAGCGTCGGGTCTTCGGCCTGCGTGTTTTCGTTGACGCCGTTCGGCGCGCCGTTGGCGGCGACGGGCTTCGCGTTTCTGTTATTCGAGGGGCGGCGCGGCGGCGTGTCTTCCCCGCCGAAGAACATGCGGCCGACGAGGATGAGCGCGAGCGCGCCGAACGCGATGGCCGCGATCATCTTGTTGCGTTCCGCAGGAGTTTTGCCTTCAAAGAGTGCCATAAAAATTTCTCGGCTTCGACCGTCACTGAGATGTCGAGGCGGGCGAGGCGGTTGCGCCGCCGGAAAGCATCGCGCCGCTGCGACGGAAGGGCACGGACATGTCCAGGCGTAGGCTGACGAGCGCGGCGCGCGCGCTGTTGCCCGTGTCGGAGACGCCTTCGAGTTGGATGCCGTTGATGACGATGAAGCGTCGGCTCTGTTCGATGTCGCGAATGAAGCGGCGCAGGTTGCCGTAAGGCCCTTCGATGGTCAGGCTGATGTCAATGGCCGGGAAGACGCTTTCGCGCTGCGAGATGTTTCCGGCGCGGCCGGCCGTCTGTCGCGCGGGCGTCTGGCCGGGCACGGTCTCGTCGAGGTGGCTGAAGGAGAACTGCGCGCGCGCGAGGTTGTGTCGCCGCGTCTTCTCGTTCAACTCGCTGATGACGGCCGTGGTGGTTTGCGGGTCGCGCGAGGCCAGCGCCGTGGTCTCAAAGTCGCTCAGGCTCGTGACGATCTTGTCCACGCTCGCCTGCGTGCTCTCGTTGCGCTCGACGCCCTCGCTAGAAGCGCGCAGTTTCGCCTGCAACTGCGCGCGCTCGTTCTCTAACGCCGTGAGGCGCGAGCGTTCCGGCACGAGTAGAAAGAAGTACGCGCCCGCAGCGACGGTCAGGAGCAGCGCGGCGACCGTCAGCGCGACGAATTCCGGGACGCGGATCGTTCTGGCGGGTCGCGCGCCGCCGCCATGCGACGGAGCGAAGCGCGCGCGCAGTTGCGCGGGCACGACCCTGCGGCGTTTGCGTTCTGTTCCTTCGGCGCCCGGTATCTGGTCTGTCATTGCGTCCCCCCTTGTGCCGAAGTTCCGACCGCGCCGGACGTTGCGCTGCCGTCGCCGCCCCCGGCGCGCGACGCGCTCTCGACGGCGTTCGTCACAGGCGCGGCGGGACGCGCGCCCGGCGTGTAGCGCACGCGCAGGGTTGATTCGATGCCCTTGTCGCTCTTGTTTTCCGTGAGCAGGTCGGCGGAGAAGATGCGTCCCTGCGCCATCGTGCCGAGCATGCCCGTGATGTCCGTGGTGGAGCGAGCGACGACCGCCAGTTCCAACTCCGCGCCGCCGCTGTGCGCCACGTCGCGCACGGCGATGCGCGACACGCGCACGCCCTGCGGCAGAGACGCTTCGAGGTCTGCGAACAGGCGCGACCAGGAGAAGTTGCGGCGGTCGATGATGCCGTGTGCGGCTTCGAGCGTGCGCAGTTGCTCGGGCGTCAGCGACTGCGTGACGGCCGTGGCCTTCGCACGCAGCGACGCTTCCTCCGTGCGCAAGCCGCGCACGTCACGCTCGACCACCGCGACGCGGTCGCGCGTCTGCCTGAACTGGGCGACGGTAAAGATTAACGCCACCACCGAGACGCACGCGACGATGGCCGCCACCGTCCACGGCAGCGTGCGATTGCGAAAGGGGTTGGAAGCGAGGTTGAGATTTTCAATCACTACTTTTAACGTCTCTTACACAAGCGAAATCAACTAGCGAGGGTCGGGCGTCTACACTCGAAATCCGGTACGGAAAGCATAACGCGGGGCGCGCGGGCGCGCAACGTCACGCCGCAGCCCAACAGCGCCGCACGGGTTACACGCGCCCGCCGCCGTCAGGTTGCAAAACTATAAAAGGAAAAGCGACGGGCGAAAATAATCGCCCATCGCCTTTCCGTTTCGACCGTTCGCACTATTTACTGCCGGTTCGTCCCCGTCGCCTGACTGACGACGCGCGAGTTGGTGACACGGCCTGCGGCGTCGAGCGTGAGTTCGATCACCGCTCCCGAAGTGTCGCGCACCTGCCGCAGGATTTGGCCGCCCGCGCCGGTCGTCTCCCTGACCGTCGAGAGGCTCAGGGCGTTCCCGACCGTCCGCTGGTTGACGATAGAGCCTGCCTGGTCAACCGTGCGTTCGAGGATGTTGCCGGAACGATCAACCGTGCGCTGCAACGTCTGGCCGAGCGTGTTGAGGGTCGAACTGAGCAGGCCGCCCGGCTGTGTCACGTTGTTCAAAGTCTGCCCCACCGTGCCCACCGTGCGGTCAACGACGCCGCCCGGTTGCAGCGCCGTGCCCGCCACTCCGCCCACCGTGCCGACCGTGTTGTCCACGCTCTGCAAGAGGCGTTCGAGGATTTGCGGGTTGCGGTCAATGGTCGTCAGCGTGCGGTCGATGATGGCGGCCACGTTGTCGAGCCGCACCTTCAGGAGCAACTCGGCGCGCACGCCTTTGATCGTGAGTTTCACTTTATCAATCCCTGCGTCCGCCCCCGCGGTCAACTGCAAGAGGTTGGCGAGGCGCGCATCGAGCGAGACGCGCGCGCGCAGGTTTTCCACTTCCAGAGTGATCTCTTCGACCGAGAGGTTGGGCACGTCGAGCAACACGTCCGGGTCGCCCGTGGTGGCCGATTGGCGGCGACGCTCGCTCGCGGCCTGTTGGCGTTGCTGGTCTTCCTGCGAGAGCGGGCGCACGGTCGGGACGGGCGAAGGCGTCGCGCGCGGCTGCGGTTGTTGCGTGGCGGTGCGCGCGAAGATCGAGGCGTTGTCCGTGCCGCGCGAGGTGGTGTTGGTGTTCGTGTCCGGAGTCGGCGTCTGTGCGTGAGCGACGCAGGCGACGCAGGTGATGGCTATCGCGGCTCCAAGAGCCGAGAGCTTGTTCATGGGCGGTTCTCCTCAGAAAAAGTTTGATGAATACGAACGTCGGCTCTCATTGCGAAAGGTCGGGATAAGACTTCCGTCCATCTCACTACAGCTTGCGGGAGAGCAGATCAACTTCAGGGAACGTCGGGTTGTGCCGTCGTCGCCGGGGTCACGGCGGCGGGGCGACGCGCGTCTAGGACGCGCTGCAAGGCTTCGAGCGATCCACGAAAGCGCACGCGGCCTTGCACGTTGCGCAACAGCACGTCAATCACGCTCGCGCCGACGCCCACGCCTACGCGCAGAGACAATCCGTGCGCGCTCTCCTCTCCCGCTTCGAGCGCGGTCGAAGCGTAGAAGTCGCGCTCGGTGATGCGCCGCTCGGCGATGTTCAGTTCAAAATTTTCGTTCACGTTCGGCTGCGCGTTCGTCGCGGGCGCAGTCGCCGGAGCGACGACGCGGGGCGCGCGCACGTCTCGCGCCTCGTCACGCTGCTGTGCGGCGACGGCGACAGAGAGAGCGCCAACGATGAAAGCAAACGCAACGCTCCGGCGCATGACACGACTCATCATAGTCTCCCCCGCCGCGCACGCGCGCTGCCACTACTGCGACCGCGCGCCCGCCGCGACTGCGAGGACGACGGCGCGGGCGAAGTTTGCGTTAAAGATGTGGCGGGCGAAGTTTGCGTTGATGATATTGACTGGATAGCAACGACAGGTTGCGCCGTCGCGCTTGTCGTCTGAGCGTCGCCGGCCGGGGGCGGAGCGTTCCCGCCGGAATTTAGTTGGACGTTCTCGTTTGAATCTGTTTTCGGCTGGGTGTCGTCGCTCGCGGGGATTTCGCCGAGCGCTTCGGCGACGATGCGTTCGATGTCGGCGAAGACGCTCGTGATCCTGAGGCGGATGCCGATGTCGCGATAGGTGACGCCGGGTTGCACTTGCGGCGGGAGGTTCGTGCGCTCCGCCTCCCAGACGGTGTCGCGGCGCGGCCGCCCCGGAAACTCTACCTTAGGGGTCGGCACGACTTCAAAGCGCAACTCTCTCGCGGTGACGTTCGCAGTGATCGAGAGATCGGGGTCGCGCGTCGCGTTTTCAGCGGCAACCGGCGAAGGGACGGGCGACGGCGTGGCGGCGGCGGGCGGCGCGCCGGGCTGTTGCGCCGGTTGCGTCTGCGCCGCGGCGTGTGCGGCACAGAGGCAGATCGAGACGCCGACGCAATAGACGGCGCGCGCGAGAAGTGTGTTTAGCTTCGACACGTTCAGGCTCCTCCGAAGCATGCGACAAAACAGGTCGCAGATGTGGAGACTACTATCGGGGGCTGGGAGAACTCGGGGGCTGCTTGCGCGGAGTGGCGGCATCATAACAGATGGCCTCGAAGGCTACCACAACTTTTATCCCTCGCTGCGCGTAGGCGGCACGGCGCGCGGGAGAAGTTCGCGCGGCGTCCCCGCATCGGGCGCGAGGCAGAAGGCGCTGACGCGATTGCGGCCGGACTGCTTGGCGTGATAGAGCGCGGTGTCGGCCAGTTCGATCAACTCGATGGGGTCGCGCGCGTCGTCGGGGTAGGCGGCGACGCCGATGCTGATCGTCATGCGGAGCGTGCGGTTCTCTTCCGCCGCCGCGCCGCGCCGCGTGGCCGAGAAGGCGTGCTCCTCAATCGCAGTGCGAACGCGCTCGGCGGCGACGACGGCTTGCGCGCAGTCTGCGTCGAGGAGGAACGCCGCGAACTCTTCGCCGCCGAATCGCGCGGCCACGTCGCCCGCCCGCAGGGCGCGCGTGATCAGGCCGCCGATCTCTTCGAGCGTCTGGCTGCCGACGAGGTGGCCGCAGGTGTCGTTGACGCGCTTGAAATGATCCAGGTCCATCATCAGCACGCAGAAGGGGCGACCCTCGCTCTCGGCGCGTGCGGCCTCCCGGCGCAGTTCGGAGAAGAAAGACTTGCTCGTCAGGAGTCCGGTCAATTCATCGTGAGCGATCAGGCGATAGAGTTGGCGTTGAAACTCGCGGTCGAAATCGTCGAGCAGGTCGAAGCGTATGAGGTGCTCACCGATGTTGAGTTTGTCGCCGTGCTGGAGGAAGGCGTCGCCGGTGACGGGCTGACCGTTCAGGAGCGTGCCGTTGGTCGAGCCGAGATCGGTGAGACGATAGCGCGGGGCATTCGTCTCTGCGTCGTGTTCGATGCGGATGCGCGCGTGCAGGCGCGAGGCGCGTGCGTCGTTGACGCGCACGTCGGCTTCGAGCGCGCGGCCGAGCGTCACCTCGTCGCGTTCGAGCGGAATGGGCGCGGCCAATTGTTCGCCGCGCATGAAGACGAGCGCGGGGCGGCGTTCGTGCGACGTGGGCGGGTCGGCGGGGAGCGTGATTTCCAGATCGTTTCGTTCCATAAATTCCAGCGGGGCGACGGGGAAAGGATGCTGGATGAGAAGAAAAAGATCAACATCGGACTCGCTCTCTCACGGTTTCGACGCCGCGCGCCGCGTTCCCCCTGTCCTTGTCGCCGCCCGCGCGGGAACCTATAATTCAGGTCAGATCAATCGTTCATCAGGACACGCGGCCGGCGACCTCATTTTCGGGAGAACCGTTCATACATCGGCCGATTGTGCGAGGAGTCAGGAATTTTGGAAGACGCAACGCAGACCAGCACGACTTGCCAGTGGGAGACGACCAACCTCTCCGTCGAGCGCATGTCGGTGGCGAATTTGCCGACGCAGTACGGCGAGTTCAAGATCGCGGGCTACCGCGCGCGCGAATCGGGCGAGGAGTTCGTCGCCATCTTCAAAGGCGAGATCGCACGCGAGACGCCGACGCTGGCGCGCATCCATTCGCAATGTCTGACGGGCGACGTGTTCGGCTCGCTCAAGTGCGACTGCGGGCCGCAACTGCATCAAGCCATGCAGATGATCGAGGCCGAAGGGCGCGGAGCCATCGTCTACCAGATGCAGGAGGGGCGCGGCATCGGCATCATCAACAAGATACGCGCCTACGCCTTGCAGGATGAAGGTGCGGACACCGTCGAAGCCAACGAGCAACTCGGCCTCGCCGTCGACCTGCGCGAATACCGCCAGTGTGCCGAGATACTTTTCGATCTGGGGTTGTGTCACGTGCGCATCATCTCGAACAATCCTCTGAAGCTGCGCGCGGTGGAGGAGGCGGGCTTGCACGTCGTCGAGCGCGTGGCGATTGAAGTGCCGCACACGGAGGCCGCGATGCACTACATGCGCACGAAGAAGGAGAAGCTCGGACACCTGTTGGAAAATATCAAGTGAGTCCGCGCACGGGGCGCGCTTGTCGAATTGTGGCCGGGGTGAACGTTCATGTTCGCCCCGGCTTTTTGGTTGCACCCGGCGACAGTCGCGGCCTGGACTAATTCAAAATTCTGAATTTTCAGTTATTTTTTTGGATTCAGCCCGGGGCGGGCGCGCCCGTTCCTCTATAACTTTGCGCCTTAGTCCGACGCCGCGCCCGCACGCCTCAGTGGAACGCCCGTTGCGTGCGTATTTTCGACTGAGTATTCCTGCAAGCGAGCCGTTCGTGCCGCCGCGTTAACTCGACATCTATCGGGCGTCATGTCCAGCTCCTAAAGAGTTCTTCAAACAACACGTAAAGTCGTCGGAATTTCACCACACGTACCGGGGGGGGGTTGCACTAAGCTTAACCGTTCCGGGCGTGAACGACAGTCCTGGATCGTCGTCGGTGAAAATCAACAATCTTCCTCAAATCGTGAGCGCGCGGCCGTCCGATCCTCGCCGCCCGCTTCGGATTGAACATTCGGAGGCCAGATCAATATGCGTAACTTTACCCGCAGCCGTACCGCTGTCACGTTATACGGAGTGATCTTTTCTCTCCTGCTGGCGAGCGGCGTCTTCGCGCAGAGCGGTCGTTCCACCGTGCGCGGCACGGTGAGAGACCAGCAGGGCAACGTCGTAGCCGGCGCGACCGTCACGCTCGTCAACGAAGGCAAGAATTTCTCGCGCACGCAAACCACCAACGAAGAAGGCAGCTACACCTTCACTGCCGTCCCGCCCGACACTTATCGCGTCGATGTGGAATCCGGCGGCTTTAAAAAAGTTTCGGTCTCCAGCGTCGCCGCGCTCGTCGACACGCCCGTCGATGTGGACGTGCAACTCGAAGCCGGTCTCGCCACTGAGACTGTGACGGTGACGGCGGCCACCGACGCCCCGCTCAACACTTCCGATGCCACGCTCGGCACGGCCTTCGAGTCGCGTCGCATCTCGGAGTTGCCCTTGAACGCGCGCAACGTCGTCGGCCTGCTCTCGCTGCAAACCGGCGTGACGCCGGGCGGCTACGTCAGCGGCGCGCGCTCCGACCAAACCAACATCACGCTCGACGGCATCGACAACAACGAACAGCAGCGCGGCCTCGACGTGGTGACCGACGAAGCCTTCGCCGGTGTCCTGCGCGTGACGCCCGATTCGCTGCAAGAGTTTCGCGTGACGACGACGAACGCCAACGCCGATCAGGGACGTTCCTCCGGCGCGCAGGTGTCGCTCGTCACCAAGTCGGGCACGAACGACTTCCACGGTTCGCTCTACGAGTTTCACCGCAACACGGTGACGACCGCCAACGACTTCTTCAACAACGCCGCCGGGCGCTACACGGCCAACGACTTCGCCGTGCAGAGCGGCGCGGCCAGAGCCGGAGACCCGCGCGCCCCGCGCCCGCAACTGCTGCGCAACGTGTTCGGCGGATCAATCGGCGGCCCCATTAAAAAAGATCGCGCCTTCTTCTTCTTCACCTATGAAGGCTTCCGCGAGGCTTCGGAAACCCCGGTCGAGCGCGAAGTTCCGCTGCCGTCGCTCGGACAGGGCATCGTGCGCTATCGCACCGAGAGCGGCGCGAGCGATCCTTCGTGTCCCGCGGGCACGCCTGCGGGCGTGCGCTGTTTGTCGAGCGCGCAGATCGGCGCGTTCTACACGGCCGTCAACGGAGTTGACCCCGGCCGCAACCCTGTGGCGCTCGCCGCGCTCGCCGATGCCGCGCGCCGCTACCCGGCCAACACCGGCACGCTCGGCGACGGCCTCAACACCGGCGGCTTCCGCTTCAACGCCAAGACGCCCTCCAATCTCGATCTCTACATCGCGAAGTTCGATTTCAACCTGACCGACCGCCAGACGCTCTTCGCGCGCGGCACCTATCAGGATGATCTCATCACACAGGCTGCGGCGTTTCCCGACACGCTCTCGCCGCAATTCTGGAATCACCCGAAAGGCGTCTCCGCCGGCCACACCTGGACGGCCACCAACAACATCGTCAACCGTTTCAGCTACGGTTTGACGCGCGCCTCTTTCACTGACGGCGGCGACCTGACGCAGAACGACATCTTCTTCCGCTTCGTCTACTCGCCGACGCTCGGCACGCGCACGCTCAGCCGCACCACGCCCGTCCACAACTTCGTCAACGACTTCTCGTGGATCAAGGGCACGCACACGATGCAGTTCGGCGGCAACGTGCGTCTCATCAAAAATAACCGCACCTCGTTCGGCAACTCCTTCGACCGCGCCATCGTCAACCCGTCGTTCTTCGACTTCTCCGGCGCGTCGCTCTACCTCGACACGAACGGCGAGTTCGACCCGATCTTCCCGGACGTGAGCGGCGACTTCGAGACCGACTTCCGCGACGCGCTCGCCGCCGTCATCGGACGCTTCTCGCAGTACGAAGCGAACCTCAACTACGGCAAGAACGGCCAACTGCTCGCGCCCGGCACGGGCATCGACCGCACCTTCGCCACGCAGGAGTATGAACTCTACGCGCAGGACTCTTGGCGCGTGCGTCCCAACTTTACGCTCTCCTACGGCCTGCGCTGGGGCACGTCCACGCCCGTCTACGAGACGAACGGCGTGCAGGTTGCGCCCGTGCAGAGCCTCGGCGAGTATTTCGAGCGGCGCGTTCTGGGCGCGGCCGCCGGTCGCCCCGTCAACGACCCGATCACGGTCGATCTGGCGGGCAAGGCGAACGGCCGCAGAGGCTACTACGATCAGGACTGGAACAACTTCGCGCCCTCGGTCGCCTTCGCGTGGTCGCCCGATTTCGGCGACAACTTCTTCGGCCGCCTGATCGGACGCGGCGGCAAGTCGGTCGTGCGCGGCGGCTTCCGCATGGTCTATGACCGCATCGGCAGCCAGTTGGCCGTCACCTTCGATTTGAACTCGTCGCTCGGCTTCAAGTCCACGCAGAGCGTCTCGGCCAACACCTTCGACCTGAGCAACAACCTCGGGCCGTTGCTCACGAGTTTCAACCAGAACGTGCGCACGCTGCCCGGTCTGACCATCACGCCGACGGTCTCTTTCCCGCTCGTCACCCCGTCGGACGAAGCGCAGCGCATCGAATCGTCGCTCGACGACACGCTGACGACGCCCTACAACTACAGCGTCAATCTCTCCTACGGCCGCGAGGTCGGACGAGGGCTGTCGTTCGAGGCGAGCTACGTCGGCCGCTTCGCCCGCGACCTGCTGGCGACGCGCGACATCATGCACCTCAACAACCTGCGCGACCCGCAATCGGGACAGACGTGGTATGAGGCGATCAACCTCCTGACCGACGCGCGCTATCGCGGCGTGAGAGTCAGCCAGATGGGCACGATCCCCTTCTTCGAGAACGTGCTGCCCGGTCTCGCACGCCCCGACCTCGGGCAGACCGCCACGCAGCGCGCCTATCGCCGCGTGGCCTTCCCCAGTCTCGGCGGGCAGAACATCACCGACTACACCTTCCTGCAACTGCTCTGGGACGACGGTCTCTCGCCGCTCGGCGACAACCTGTTTTTCCACCCGCAATATGCGGCCTTCTCGGCTTTCGGCACCATCGCCAAGTCGAACTACAACTCCGCGCAGTTCAGCATCCGGCAGCGCTTCAAACGCGACATCGCGTTTGACTTCAACTACACGCTCTCGCATTCGCTCGACAATGCGTCGGGTCTGCAAAGCGCGGGCACTTACGGCTCTGCGTTCATCGTCAACGCGCTCGACCTTGACCAGAACTACGCCAACTCCGACTTCGACATTCGCCACATCGTCAATGCCAACTGGCTCATCGGCCTGCCCATCGGGCGCGGCAAGGCGTTCCTCAGCGACCTCGGCGGCGTGGGAGAGACGATCCTCGGCGGCTGGCAGATGACGGGCATCGCCCGCTGGAACTCCGGCCTCCCCGTAGGCGAACCCTTCCAGGCGGATCGCTGGGCGACGAACTGGAACGTGCAGTCGAACATGGTGCGCGTCGCGCCCGTGCGCGCCTCGCCCGTGCGCGGGCCTGAACCGAATTTGTTCAGCGACCCGACGGCGGCCTTCCGCGGTTTCCGCGAGCCGCGCGCAGGCGAAGTCGGCGACCGTAACGTCCTGCGTTACCCCGGCTACTTCACGGTTGACATCGGCCTCACCAAGAACTTCAAGCTGCCGTGGGAAGGCCACGCGCTTCAGTTCCGCACGGAGGTCTTCAACCTGACCAACACGCAACGCCTGACCAGTGCCATCGGCTTCGGCCTGCCGGTCGATCCCTTCCTGGGGTCAGACCCGTTTTCGCCCGACCCGGCGGATCGTGCGCCGCAAAGCCCGAGTTCAGAGTTCGGCAAGCTGACGGCCACGCAGACGCCGCTCAACGAGAACAAGGCCGGGCGCGTGGTGCAGTTCGCCCTGCGTTATACCTTCTAAACAGCGCGTCTCTTTTCAGGATGCGTTTCACCTGTGGGCTGGGGCTTCGAGCTTCCAGCCCACTTTCTTTGTTGGCCGCCACCTCAACCGAAAACTCTCCCGGCCATTTACCATTTACCGTTTACCCTTTACCATTCCCCGACAATGAGCGAACGCATCTACCGCGACCCCGTGCATAACATCATCCGCCTGCGCACCGACACGCGCGAAGGGCGGCTGCTCGTGCGCCTCGTTGACGCGCCGGAGTTCCAGCGCCTGCGTCGCATCAAGCAACTCGGCCTCGCGCTCTACACCTATCAGGGCGCGGAACACTCGCGCTTCGCACACAGTCTGGGCGTGCTGCATCTCATCACGCGCGTGCTCGACCGGCTCGGCGAAAACCATCCGATCAACGAAGAGGATCGCGCGGCGGCGCGCGCGGCCGCCCTCCTGCACGATGTCGGGCACGGTTCGTTTTCACACGTCATGGAGCACGTCCTCGGCTTCCACCACGAGGAGTGGACGGTGCGCGCCGTCCTCGCCGAAGAGACCGAAATCAATCAGGTGCTCCGAGACTTTTCGCCCGCGCTCCCGCGGCGCGTCGCCGACATCATCGAGGGCAAGTTTCAGCCCGCCTTCCTCGGCCAACTCGTCTCGTCGCAGTTGGATGTGGATCGCATGGACTACCTCTTGCGCGATTCGCTGATGACGGGCGCGAAGTACGGCATCTTCGATCTCGAATGGATCATCAATGCGCTCGCCGTGGATGAAGAGAACGACCGCATCTACGTCGCCGCGCGCGGCCTCTATGCCGTCGAGGAATATTTACAGGCGCGCTATTACATGTTCCGTCAGGTCTATTTCCACCGCACGCTGCGCTCGGCCGAAGCGGTCTTGCGCTCCATCCTCAGGCGCGCGCTCGAACTCGTCGCGGCGGGCGAAGAGGTGTGGTGCGCCCCCGGCACGGCCTTCGAGAAAGTCCTGCACCGGCAAACGCTCACGCTCGAAGATCATCTGGAGATGGACGACTCGGACGTGCTCTTTCACCTCAAACAGTGGCGACGCGCGAAAGACACGATCCTGAACGACCTCAGCCACCGCTTCATCGGCCGACGCCTCTTCAAAGCGATTGATCTCGACATGCCGACGGAGGAGCGCGCGCAGTTTCTCGCCGACGCGCGTGCGTGCGTGGCGCGCGCCGGTTTCGAGCCGCGCTTCTACTTCATCGAAGACCACGCGGGCGATGTGCCCTATTACAACTATTACACGGCCGAGGGCGCGGAACCCAAGGCGCGCATCTACGTCGAAGACGGCTACGCGCGCCCGCAGATACGCGAGATCAGCGAAGTGAGCGGCGCGGTGCGCGGTCTGCGGCGCTACCAACTCGACCGCGTCTGCTTCCCGCCCGAAGTGAAAGAGGAAATCTACGCGCTCTACCACGCGGCCTCACCCGACCCGGCCGACGAAGCGACGCGCGCGGCGAGCGAAACCGCAGACTGAGAAACCATCCAACGCACAGAGAGAAAGAGAGAGAGGCGCGCCGCAGCAGAGATTGGGTTGAATGATCGACCCAATCTCTGCTGCGGCGCGCCTCTCTCTCTAGTGAATTGCCTTTCGCGGCACTCGCGCGCGGGCGTTGAACTTTTATTTGATCGCTTTGATGCTCGCCGGTTTGGCGAAGAGCGTGTCGGGGATGGGCATGTTGAACTCGACCGAGTCGTAGTTGATGCGGCTCGACTGCTGGCCTGCGCGGTAGTGGTCAATCACGAAGGGCACGGTCAGGCCGTTGATGGTTTTATAACTGGCGAAGCGATCCTCTTCCGTCACCTCTTCGCCTTCCGCGTTCTTTCGCTTGTAAAAAGATTTGGCGGGCAGCCAGTCTTTCGCGCCGATCTCGTAATCCACGACCAGGCCGTCGGGGTAAGTCACACGCACGGCTTCGTTGCGTTTGGCGAGACCGGCCTCGCGGCGTCCGAGATAGGTGAGGCGCGCGCCCTCCTTGCGCCACCAGCCGCGCAAGAGGCTATCGACGCTCGTGCGCATGGCGAGCCGAAAATCCGCCACCTGCTCCGGCTTCATGTCCGTTAGCGAGCGCGTCGAACTCTCGAAGAGCCAGCCGCGGTCGCCGTCGTTCGTCTGGATCGCGCGCCCGCGCGCGCCGCGAAACTCCGTGCGCTCGCGGTCGGGGAAGACCAGATAATCGACGAAAGTTTGCGGCGGCAGCGAGAGACCCTTGTCGAATTGAGAATAGTAACCGCGCCCGATGATCGTCTTAACATTGAGGTACGCGCTCCCGCCCTGCGCCTCGATGGCGCGCTTGACGATCTGCTCGGCCTTCTCGTCATTCGCCGCCTGCGTTGCCGTCGTCGCCTCGACCCGCGGCGGCGAGTTGTCGGGCGTCGCCTGCGCGAAGCTTGAGACAGCCGACGCGAACAGCACGACGAACGGCAGCGCGCGCCCGATGAGACTACGGATGAAGTGCGTCCTTGAACTCATAAAATTTAAGATGTCTTTTGCCGGAAATTCGAGCCACAAGTGAAAGAGGGTTTCAGACGATTTCTAAATTCAAATCGCTGAAACCCTCCGGTTCAAACAGGGGCGTCGCAACTTCCCCGCACGGTTAACGCCTGTGGCCTTAGTTGACGCTCGGAGCGTCAATGGCCTTGATCGTGATCTCGCCTTCGTCGTAGTCCACGACGAACTGCGACGCGCCTTTCCACATCGCCGTGAGCGGCAGTTTCACTTTCTCGTCAATGTGCCGCTTGAGGAAGCGCGCACCGTAGGCCGGGCTATAGCCCTTCTCCGTCAGGCTGTCGATGGCGCGTTCCGTCACCTGCACGGCCTTCCCCTGGCGCTCCATCTGGCGGCGCAGTTTTTCGAGATAGATGACTGCGATCTGCCTGACCTCGTCCATCGTGAGCGGCGAGAAGACGACGATCTCGTCAATGCGATTGCGAAACTCCGGCGAGAAACGCTGCTCCGCAGCCTTCATCACCTCGTTCTTCACGGCGCGCACGTCGCCTAAGGTCTTCGTGCCGAAACCGAGCGGCTTCTCATACTTCTTGAAGTTCTCCGAACCGAGGTTCGAGGTCATGATGACGATGGCGTCAGAGAGGTAAACTTTCTTCCCGCGCCCATCCGTCAACCAGCCCTCGTCGAAGCCCTGCAGGAAGAGGTTCATCAACGTCGGCGAAGCCTTCTCAACTTCGTCGAGCAAGAGCACCGTGTAAGGGTTCTCGCGCAGGCGCTCCGTCAGGATGCCGCCGCGCTCCGAGCCTACGATGCCGCGCGGCATGCCGATCAGTTTCTCGACGCCGACCGTGCCGTCGCCGTACTCGGACATGTCTATGCGCACCATCTTCTCTTCGTCGCCGAACATGAACTCGGCCACGGCCTTCGCCAGTTCGGTCTTGCCGACGCCCGTCGGGCCGAGGAAGAGCAGCACGCCGTCCGGCTTGTAGTGCGAATCCTTGAGCGGCCCCTTGTTCAGACGCAGGCGTTGGGCGACGGACTGCACCGCCTCCTTCTGCCCGATCACGCGATGCGCCAACTCCAACTCCATCTGCTGGAAGCGGTCGGTCGTGTCGCGCGAGATCATGTCGCGTGGGATGTGCGATTCCTGCGAGATGACTTCGATGATGTGCTCCGGCCGGACAACCAGAGCTTCCGGCTCGTTGATCTCCACTTTGACCGAAGCCGTATCGAGCCAGCCGATGGCCTTGTCGGGCAGGTGCAGGTTGCGTATGTACTTCGGAGCCATCTCAAGCGCCATGTTGATGGCGTCGTCCGAGATGGTCACAGAGTAGTTGCGTTCGAGCCGTGGACGTAAGCCCAAAAGAATCTCGCGCGTCTCGGAGATAGTCGGCTCGTCAACCTTGACCATGCGGAAGCGACGCGCCAGCGCCTCGTCCTCGCCGATGTATTCCTTGTACTCCGTGATGGTCGTCGCGCCGATGATGCGCAGATCGCCGCGCGCGAGCGACGCCTTGAACATGTTGGCCGCGTCGCTGGATGTGCCGAGCGCCGCGCCCGCGCCGATGATGGTGTGCGCCTCGTCAATGAACAGGATCAAATCGGGGCGTTCCTTCACTTCATCTATGATGCCCTTGATGCGTTCCTCGAACATGCCGCGCAGCATCGTGCCCGCGACGAGTCCGCCCATCTGAAGTTGGACGACGTGCGCGTTCCTCAGACGTGCCGGGACTTTCTCCGGTTCGAGTTCGATGAGACGCGCCAAGCCCTCGACGACCGCCGTCTTGCCGACGCCGGGTTCGCCCACGAGCATCGGCGAATTCGCGCGCTCGCGGTGGCAGAGAATTTCCACCATCTGCTGAATCTCGCGCTCGCGCCCGATGGTCGGCGGCAGCTTGTCCATGCGCGCCAGACGATTCATCGAAGTGCCGAAGTGCTTGAGGTAAGGCGGCAGATCAAACTTCTTACGATATTGCTCCTCGTCCTGCTCGCGCAGGCGGACGCGCGCGCGCACGTTCTCCGTCAATGCTTCCGAATCCGCGCCGAGCGTGCGCAGCATGCCGCTCAGGATGCCTCCGTCTTGCGCGAGCGCCATGAAGAGATCGGTGGCTTCGATGGTCTTGCGCCCCTGCGCGCGCGAACGCTCCATCGCCCGCTTGAAGAGATCAATCGTCTCCGGGGCGATGCGCAAGCCCTTGCCGACGTGCTGGAAACGGTTGTTTTCCAGCCGCCGCTCTATTTGCATTTTGATATGAAACGGGTCGAGCGAGAGATCGCGCATGGCCGAGTTGAACAGCTCGGCTTCCTCCGTGATGAAAGCATGGAGAATGTGTTCGACGGCGATGTAATTTTGGTCACGACGCTTCGACTCCTGCATCGCGTACTCAAAAATGCGTTGTCCGCTCTCCGCGAAACGATCTTTATATGTTCCGAGATCAACCATTGTATTCCTTCAATCTTGCTGTTCGCGTCCCCCGCGGGGGACGCGAGTTTGTTGATCGTCCATTTCCGCCCGAATACTTTACGCTTGCGACGATCCGTTCGGTTCTTCGCGGAGAAAATGAAGGCCGTTTCTCTCCGTTCGGCGGCAACTTTTAGATGCCACGCGCCCGTGTCCCGTTGCGTTTCGGGACAACCTGAGCATAGCACATTCGGGGCTGCAATTTTGCTGCCATTGTTTGGCGAAATTCTCGCGCCTCTCGCACGAAAGAAAACGCGCGCCGCGCAAAAGACTGAAAGAGCGTCCGCCCCGACTGCGGCGCGGTGAGCGCGAGTCAAAACGAACGCTTCTTTCGGCCTGACCGACTTGAAGTCGTCCACGCCTGCTTTTAATAGTCGCCGTAGTCTTCCCCGCCCCCCATCGGCGGCGCGGCAGACTTCTTCGGTTCGGGCGCGTCCGTGATGGCTGCACCCGTCGTCAACAGCAGCGCGGCGACCGAAGAGGCGTTTTGCAACGCCGTGCGCACGACTTTCGTCGGGTCGATGATGCCCGACGCGACGAGGTCTTCATACTTGCCCGTAGCCGCGTTGAAGCCCTGTTTGCCCTTCGACTCTTCGACCTTGCCGATAACTATCGCGCCGTCCACGCCCGCGTTCTGGGCGATGCGCCGCACGGGTTCTTCGAGCGCGCGGCGAAGTATGCGCACACCCGTCTGCTCGTCTTCGTCTTTGAGTTCCAGTTTGTCGAGCGCACGCGCCGCACGCAGCAGGGCGATGCCGCCGCCGGGGACGATGCCTTCCTGCGCCGCCGCGCGCGTCGCGTTCACGGCGTCGTCCACGCGCATCTTCTTCTCTTTCATCTCCGTCTCGGTCGCAGCGCCGACGCGAATCACCGCCACGCCGCCCGCGAGTTTCGCCAGACGCTCCTGCAACTTCTCGCGGTCGTAATCCGAAGTGGACTCCTCGATCTGGCGTCGAATGACGCCGACGCGCGCCTGTATATCTTTGGCCGCGCCCGCGCCTTCGACGATGGTCGTGTTGTCTTTGTCCACGATGACGCGCTTGGCCGTGCCGAGGTCGTCCGCAGTGACGTTCTCCAATTTGACGCCGATGTCTTCCGTGATGACACGGCCGCCCGTCAAGGCCGCGATGTCTTCGAGGATGGCCTTGCGACGGTCGCCGAAGGCCGGGGCTTTGACGGCGCAGACTTTAATCGTGCCGCGCAGTTTGTTGACGACGAGCGTGGGCAGCGCGTCGCCCTCGATGTCTTCCGAGATGATGAGGAGCGTGCGCCCCTGACTCGCCGCCTGCTCCAAAACGGGCAGCAGCTCGCGCATCGCCGCGATCTTCTTTTCGTGGATCAGTATGAGCGGGTCTTCCAGCACTGCCTCCATGCGGTCGGGGTTCGTGACGAAGTAAGGCGAGAGATAACCGCGGTCGAACTGCATGCCCTCGACGATGTCCAACTCGGTTTCGAGCGTGCGCGATTCTTCGACCGTGACCACGCCGTCTTTGCCCACCTTGTCCATCGCCTCTGCGATCAACTCGCCGATCTCGCGGTCGTTGTTGGCCGAGACGCTCGCGACGTTGGCTAATTCGCCCTTGCCCTTGATCTTCTTCGACTGCCGCTCCAAATCCGCGACGGCCACTTCCGTTCCGCGCTGGATGCCGCGCTGCAAGGCCATCGGGTTCGCGCCCGCCGTCACGTTTTTGACGCCCTCGCGGAAGATGGCCTGCGCGAGCACGGTCGCCGTCGTCGTGCCGTCGCCCGCCGTGTCGTTCGTGCGCGTCGCCACCTCGCGCACCATCTGCGCGCCCATGTTCTCGTAGCTGTCTTGGAGGTCGATCTCTTTCGCCACCGTCACGCCGTCTTTCGTGATCACGGGCGAGCCGAATTTTTTGCCGAGCACCACGTTGCGACCCTTCGGCCCCAGCGTCACGCGCACCGCGTTCGCCAGCGTGTTCACGCCCTTCAACATCGCGTGCCGCGCCTCTTCGCTAAACTTCAAATCTTTTGCCGCCACTTCGTTTGTTCTCCTCGATAAAATTGTCCGTTGTCAGTTGCCCGTGGTCAGTTGTTTTGTCTTTACTCTTAATCGAAACTCTGATCTTCAGCCGTTCGCCCTTCAAGCGCAAACAACAGGCGACTGACTACTGTCCACGGATATGTACCTTATTCCGTCGCCGCCTGACTTTCAGCCGCCGCGCGCCCGACCTGCACGCGCGCGGGGCGCAGCAGTTGGCCGCCCATGCGATAGCCGCGGCTGTATTCCGCCGTCACCAGTCCGTCGCGCTCCGCATCGACCTCAACTACGTCAACCGCCTCGTGCAACTCCGGGTCGAACTGTTCGCCGATGGACGTGATCGCTTCGATGCCGCCGGAGACGAGCGCGCTCTCGAAACCGCTGAGTGTGCCGCGCAGGCCGTCGAGCAGCGCGTCGAGCGAGCCGCCGCCCTCGGCCGCCTCCATCGCGCGCCGCAAATTCTCCATCACGGGCAAGAGCGCGCCGACGAACGCCGCCTTCTCGCGCGCCGCGCGTTCATCCGCCGTGCGTGCGAGTCGCTGCCTGACTTCGTCGGTCTCGCGCTTGAGTTCCGCGCGCACTTGCTCGAAACGCGCCTGCACATCTTTTGCCGCCTGCTCCGCCGCGCGCGTGCGCGCTTCGAGTTCCTCCACGTACGTCGGTTTCAAACTCGGCGCGTCCGCCGCCGTCGTCGTGCGCGCGCCTTCCTCCGATTCGTCGAGGTAGACGCGCCGCCTGTCTGTCACACGTATGCCCTCGGCTGCAGAGGCGTCGGCCGCACCCTCTGTGCGCGCCTCTTCAGCCGCCGTTCTCTCTCCCATATTCCTTTTCTTTTTCTCCCTGCGAAAAGATACCATAGTGAGTGAATAGTAAATCGTAAATCGTGAATAGAGAAATCAGGGTTTCAATCTATTGACGATTCACGATTCACGATTTACGAAACTTCTATTTTGACGCGCCCCGCTTTCGGCTGCGTGCGTTTGGGCAGGCGCAGACTGAGGACGCCGTCCTTGTAATCAGCCGTGATACTTTTCTGATCCACTGTCGGCGGCAGAGGCCCGAAGCGACTCAGGAAGCGCCCGAACGGGCGACCTCTGCCGCCGCTGCCGCGCCGCGTCCCCGTATCCTCCGGCGCGCGTTCGCCGCGCACCGTCAGTCGGTTCTCGTCCACGCTCACTTCGAGCGCGCTGCGCTCGATGCCCGGCAAATCAATCGCGATGATGAACTCCGTCGCGGTCTCATAGACGTCGGAAGCCGGTGTCCAGTCGGCGCGCTCAAGCTCCGCCTCCCGCCCCTCGTTCAAATGATCGTGCCGCCGCGCCGTATCCTCGAACAGTCGATTCATACGCTCCTGCAACGTCACATAATCACGCCACTCGTCCCACTTGTGCCCCATCAGAAAAACCTCCGGTTTTTGAAGGGATGAGGGCAGCAGGGTGAGGGATGAACAAAAGACGTAAATGGTGAATCGTAAATCGTGAATAGAGAAGAACAGGATTTCTTCTATTTACGATTCACGATTTACGATTCACTTGTCTTCACTCATCCCTCATCCCTCCGCCCTCATCCCTTAGCTATGCTGTTGCCGCCGCCGTCTCGCTTGCGAACTTCAGCGCGTCGCCGTCGGCGGAGACGCGGATAACCTGGCCGGGCGCGATCTCGCCGCGCAGGAGTTTCGAGGCCAGCGGATTCTGAATCAACGTCTGGATGGCGCGTTTCAGAGGCCGCGCGCCGTACATCGGGTCGTAGCCCTCGCGCGCCAGCAGTTCGCGCGCCGAGTCGTCGAGCGCGAGCGTGATGTTGCGCTCCGAGAGCATGTGCCGCAGGCGTTCGAGTTGCACTTCGATGATCTGTACGATCTCCGCACGCGAGAGTTGGTGGAAGATCACCACGTCGTCGATGCGGTTGAGAAACTCCGGCTTGAAGTGGCCGCGCAGTTCTTCTAAGACCGCCTCGCGCACCTGCCGCTCGTCGTCGCCCGCCGCCTGTATTTCCCGGCTCCCAAGGTTCGAGGTCATGATCAAGACCGTGTTCTTGAAGTCAACCGTGCGTCCCTTCGAGTCGGTCAAACGACCGTCGTCGAGAATTTGCAGGAGCACGTTGAACACGTCCGGATGCGCTTTCTCGATCTCGTCGAAGAGGACAACCGAGTACGGCCTGCGCCTGACGGCTTCGGTCAACTGCCCGCCCTCCTCGTAGCCGACGTAGCCGGGCGGCGCGCCGATCATGCGCGCCACGGCATGCTTCTCCATGTACTCGCTCATGTCGAGCCGGATCATCGAGCGTTCATCGTCGAAGAGAAACTCTGCGAGGGCGCGCGCCGTCTCAGTCTTGCCAACGCCCGTCGGGCCGAGGAAGATGAACGAGCCGACCGGGCGATTAGGGTCTTGCAGCCCGGCGCGCGCGCGGCGCACGGCATTGGCGACGGCCGTCAAAGCCTCGTCCTGTCCGATGACGCGCTGCCGCAGGCGTTCCTCCATCGAGATGAGTTTCTGCATCTCGCCTTCGAGCATCTTCGAGACGGGCACGCCCGTCCATTTCGCAACGACGAGCGCGATGTCTTCTTCGTCAACCTCTTCCTTGAGATAGACGCCCTCTTTTTGTATCTCGGCGAGTTTCCCGTGATCCTCTGCGAGTTGCTTTTGCAGTTCGACGGCCGTGCCGTAGCGCAGTTCGGCGACCTTGCCGTAGTCGCCTGCGCGCTCGTACTGTTCGGCCTGCACCTTGATCTGTTCGAGGTCTTCTTTGGCTTTGCGGATGCGCTCGATGATGTCCTTCTCCGAACGCCACTGCGCCTTCATCCCCGACGCACGCTCGCGCAAATCCGCGATCTTGACTTCGATCTCGCCGAGGCGCGCCTGCGAACGCTCGTCCGTCTCGCGCTGCAAAGCCTGCTTCTCGATCTCCAGTTGCGTCGTCTCGCGCTCCAACTCGTCGATCTCGACGGGCAGACTGTCGATCTCGATGCGGAGGCGCGAGGCGGATTCGTCAATCAGGTCGATGGCCTTGTCGGGCAGGAAGCGATCCGTGATGTAACGATTCGAGAGCGTGGCCGCCGCGACGATGGCAGAGTCTTTGATCCGCACGCCGTGGTGAACTTCGTAACGCTCTTTCAAACCGCGCAGGATCGCGATTGTGTCTTCCACGGTCGGCTCGCCGACGTAGACCTGCTGGAAACGGCGTTCGAGCGCGGCGTCCTTTTCGATGTGCTTCTTGTACTCGTTCAGGGTCGTCGCGCCGACGCAGCGCAACTCGCCGCGCGCGAGCGCCGGCTTCAACATGTTCGACGCATCGATTGCGCCCTCGGCCGCGCCCGCCCCGACGAGCGTATGCAGTTCGTCTATGAAGAGGACGATCTGCCCTTTCGCGTTTTCGATCTCCTTCAAGACCGCCTTCAAACGATCCTCAAACTCGCCGCGATACTTCGCGCCCGCGAGCATCGAGCCGAGGTCGAGGCCGACGAGACGCTTGTTGCGCAAGGTCTCCGGCACGTCGCCGGAGATGATGCGCTGCGCCAGACCTTCGACGATGGCCGTCTTGCCAACGCCCGGCTCGCCGATCAAGACCGGGTTATTTTTCGTGCGGCGCGAGAGGACTTGGATCGTGCGGCGTATCTCGTCGTCGCGGCCGATGACGGGGTCGAGTTTGCCCTGCCGCGCGAGGTCGGTCAGGTCTTTCGCGTATTTCGAGAGCGCTTGATAGTTGGCCTCCGCGTTCTGATCCGTGATGCGCGAATCGCCGCGCATCTCGCCGACCACCTTCATGAGGTCTTCGCGGCTGACGCCGTGCTGGCGCAGGATGCGCCCCGCCGCGCCGTCTTTCTCTTCCACGATGGCGAGCAGCAGGTGCTCTGTCGAGATGTACTCGTCCTGCATACGCTCGGCCTGCTTCTGCGCGGCCGTGAAGATTTGCGTCAGGCGCGGGCTGAAATATTGCTGTCCGCCCTGCACCTTCGGCAGCCGATTGATGGCGGCGTTTGCGTCGTTCAGGACGACTTGCAGGTTCGCGCCGAGTTTGCCGATGAGCGGGCGCACGATGCCTTCGGGCTGTTCGAGCATGGCGACGAGCAGGTGTTCCGGCTCGACCTGTTGGTGCTGGTTGCGCTCGGCCTGTTCGATGGCCGTCTGGATGGCCTCCTGCCCGCGCAGTGTGAAACGTTCTAGACGCATAATTCCTGAACCCCTAACTGACACGCGCGGAACGATGAATGAGTTCACCGCTCATCGTTCCGCGCGTTCCATTACTCTGGACTTGAGCTTGAATTACTTTCCGGCGGTCGCAGTCTTACCTTTGTTCTCCGCCGTGCCGGACTCTTCGGCCTTCGCCTCGATGGTCTTCGGCATAGATGCGCCCTCGCCCGCAATCTCGATGCGACGCGCTTTCACCTCTTCACGCTTTTGCAGCACGACGCGAAGCACGCCGTTCTTGTACTCGGCCGCCACGTTCTCCGGCGAGACCGTCTGCGGCAGCGTGAAGGAGCGCGTGAAGGAGCCGTAAGAGCGTTCGACGCGGTGATAGTTGTCCGATTCATCCCGCTTCTCGAAGCGACGCTCGCCTCGAAGCGTCAAGACGTTGTTCTCGATGGAGAGTTCAAAGTCTTCACGGTTCATGCCCGGAAGTTCGGCTTCAAGCACGATCTGATCCTTGTTCTCGTAGATGTCCACGGTCGGCGCCCAGGCACCGCGCGCGATTCCCTCATCGCCGAAGGAACGGGACAAATTGCTCGAAAACAGGCGATTCACTTCGTCTTGCAGCATCCGCAGGTCGCGGAACGGGTCGTAACGGGTAATAGACATGACGTAATTTCCTCCTCTCAACTCAACAAAAACGTTATTTGCTGGACGCCCAAATGAACCTTCGGCACGACTGTCAGCGCGCCATCCACCTTTGAGCGTGGCGAAATAATAATATCTGAGTCTCTCCTTGTCAAGTATCGAAAGCAAAAAATTTTCACCCTCTCGCAGCCCCTCGGCGAGCGGCTCGGAGAGGGCGCGCGAAATCCGTTTAGTCTAATCTAAAGAAGCGTTTAATGGAGGCGATGACGCCCGCCGAAACCTTCTCTTCGTCTTCGATTTCGGCGGAGGCGGCCAGCCCTGCGCGGCGGTGTGCGATGGTTTGGCCGAGCGTTTCGGCCAGATGCGGGTTGGAATCGAAGACTGATTTCATGGCCTCGTGGCCGATTTCGAGCACCTCTGTCTCTTCTGCGGCGACGACGTGAGCGGAGCGCGGTTCGCCCGTGAAGAGCGCCATCTCACCGAAAAAGTCGCCCTCGCCGAGCGTGGCGACGGTGCGCGGCTGCCCGTTGTCGTGGATCTGTACGGCGACATTGCCGTGATGTACTACGAACATCGAATCGCCCTCCTCGCCCGCGCGGATGATGGTTTCGCCGGGCGCATAGGTGTGGCTGCGCGAGGCGCAGACGAGTTGCGAAAGCTCGTCCGGGTTGAGCGGGGCGAAGATGTCTGTGGCGGCGAGGCGTCCGGTGAGCGTCTCGGCGTCGGTCGCCAGACCGGCGAGCGATTTCGGGCGCTCGATGTAGAGCGTCTGCGTGGGGTAGGCGAAACTCAGCCCCGCGCGTTTGAAGGCGTACCAGACGCGCAGGCGCAGGAGCGCGTCCGTGTCATTGTGCAGGACGTAATCTTCGAGCCAGTACTTGATCTCGTAGTCCACCGCGAAGTCGCCTAAATTGCGTATGCGGACGATGGGTTCGGGCTGGCGGCGCACGTTCTCCGTCTCGCGGATGGCGTCGCGCACGACCTGTATGACGCGCGCGGGGGAGTGCGAGTAGAGCGCGTTGAAGAAGACGAGGCGCGCGTTCGGGTTATCGCGCGGGCAGACCTCGATGGCCTCTTTCGCGATCTGGCTGTTGCTGACAAGGACGACGTGATTGGTGAACGTCCTGATCTTCGCCGCGCGCCACGTCACGCTCTCGACGACGCCCATCCACTTGCCGACCGTGATCACGTCGCCGACCTCGAAGGGCTTGTCGGCGTGGAGCGAGATGCCGGAGAAGAGGTTGCCGAGCGTATCTTGGAGCGCGAGGCCGAGGATGATGCCGAGCAGCGCCGACCCCGACAGGAGCGCGCCGAGCGACAGGTCGAAGAAGTGTTTCAGGATAAAGGCGACGATCAGGATATAGGCGACGATGGAGAACAGGTCGCGTATGAGGCTCGGCGCTTCGCGGCCTCTGCGGATGCGGAAAACGAAGTCGAAGAGGAACGCCCCGGCAAGCCGCACGCCCACGAACATGAGGGCGAGCCACAGAGCGATCTTCGTGAACAGTTGTACCCAGTAGAAGCCGGGCGCAACCGACTTCACGTCCGCGTCCGTCAGCAGCGCCGGGGCGAAGTATGGCAGGACGAGATAGAGCAGGACGGCAAACACCGCGGTCGCGCCGAGTGGCAGGGCGAGTTGTTTTTTGAGACGGGAGCTACTCATCTTGAAGCGTTAAAGGTCAACCGCGAATTACACACGGCGGGTTTGATTGAAGTGCGCGCGGGCGCGCACTTCACGGTTCGCCGAACAGCGTCTTGGCAACCAACAGGAGCGACAGGGCGGAGACGATGATCACCGTCAGCCACGCCAGCACATTATAGACCGCCCCGTTCGCGTATTCACCCATCAATTTACGGTCGCCCGCCAGACGCAGGATGGCGACGAGCATGACGGGCAAGAGCAGGCCGTTGATGAACTGCGTCACGACGAGCACGCGCATCAGCGGCAGCCCCGGTATGATCGCGATGAGCGAGCCGACCGCGATCAGGAAAGTGAAGATGCCTATAAAGATCGGGGCTTCGCGAAAACTGCGCGAGACGCCTTTCTCGAACCCGAGCGCCTCGCTGATCGAATAGGCGGTGGCGAGCGGCAGCACGCCCGCCGCGAGCATGGACGCGCCGAAGAGGCCGACGGCGAAAAGCAAACCGGCGTATTCGCCCGCGAGCGGAACGAGCGCGCGCGCGGCGTCGGCCGCCGTCTCGATGGTGCCCGTGAAACCGCCCGCGCCGAGCGTCGCCGCCGTCGAGATGACGATAAAGAAGGCGATGGACATGGCGAAGAGCGTCCCGACCCACACGTCCGCGCGCACCAGTTTATAGCCTTCGCGGCCGACGCCCTTCTCCACCACCGACGACTGCACGAACACCTGCATATAGGGCGAGATGGTCGTGCCGATGAGCGCGATGAGCGTGAAGAGGTAATGATTATCGTAACGAAACGTGGGGCGCGCCATCTGCCGCGCCACCACGCCCCAATCGGGGCGCGCCAGAAAAGCCGAGACGATGTAGCCGAGGAACACGAGCGACATCACGAGGAAGACGCGCTCGACGCGCCGGTATGATCCCTTCACGACGAGCCACCATACGGACAGCGCGGCGAGCGGCACGGAGACCTGTCGCGGCACACCGAACAACTCCGTCGCCGCCGCGATGCCGACGAACTCCGAGACGGTCACGCCCGCGTTGGCGATGAGCAGCGCCGACATCACGACCATCGTCCAGCGCACGCCGAACCGCTCGCGGATCAAATCGGCCAAGCCCTTGCCCGTCACCACGCCCATCCGCGCGCACATCTCCTGCACGAGGCCGAGGCTGATGAGGATGGGCAGAAACGTCCAGAGCAGCGTGTAACCGAACTCGACTCCGGCGGTCGAATAGGTGGCGATGCCGCCCGCGTCGTTGCCCGCGTTGGCGGCGATCATGCCCGGCCCGATGACGGCGAGATAGGCGATGAGGCCGGTGCGCCGCGCCATCGTGCGCCGCACGCGCCGCGTCCCGCGCCGCCACAGGCGACGACTCATCTCCCGCACATCTGTACGCGACACGGCCACTTGGAGGTTCTCCGTCACTCATGAAATGAGACGCTCTCTAGAAAGACTACTGTCTACCTCTAACATTAAAAATAGCGGTCTGAAAACTTAGCCGAACAATCGCGGCAAGCGCTGCCGCCAGCCTTTCGGCAGCAGGAGTTCCATCGCGTCGTCAACGGTGACGATGCCGGCGATTTCTCCGAGGTCGTCCACGACGGGCAGGGCGAGCAGATTGTACTCGGCGATCTTGTGCGCCACGTCCCTCGCGGAGTCGTCCGGGTGCGCCTGCTGGAACTCGTCGCGCATGACGTGTTCGAGCGGCGCGCTCTGATCTGCGAGGATGAGGCTGCGCAGGGCGATCACGCCGACGAGTTTCCAGGAGCCTTCGTGTTCGACGACGTAGAGGTAATAGATCATGTTCGGCGTCTCCGCCATCTCGCGCAGACGTGCGAGGGCTTCGCCCACCGTCAGCCCTTGCGGGAGCGTGATGAACTCGTTGGTCATCAGGCCGCCCGCCGTGTCGTCTTCGTAGTGGAGAAGTTCGGCCACGTCCGTCTTCTCCTCGCCCTCCATGCGGCTGAGCAAATCTTCGGCGGTGGCTTCGGGCAGATCGCCGAGCACGTCGGCCGCCTCATCGGGCGACATCCATTCGAGGATGTCGGCGGCGCGCTCCTTGTCCATGTCGCCGATGATGCGTGCCTGGCTCTCGTCGGGCATCTCTTCGAGCGTCTCGGCGGCGGTCTCATCGTCGAGCGCGGCGACGACCTCCGCGCCCTGCCTGTAAGACAGAGACTCGGCGAGCCGCGCGATCTCGACCGGGTGCAGGCGCGACAATTTATCGCGCGAGGACTTCAGGCGCACCTCGGCGGCGTCCGTCGCCAGATAACCCACGTCCGCCCAGTCGATCACTTCGACGGGGCGACGGCTGCCGAGGAAGCCCGCCGGGGCGAGCCTGCGCCACAGTCCCTGCAAGCTCACATCCGCGCCCGTCACGCGCCACTCGCCCGCGACTTCGATGAGCTGCACGTCGTTGACGCGCACGACGCGCTTGCCGTCCACGTCGATCAACTGCTTGTCGAGCACGTCGCGCGCGAGCAGGACTTCGCCCTCGCGTCGTTTGAAGTCGCGCAGGTCTAACAGGTCGAAGTTGAGTTGCGCGCCCGTCTCGCCGAACCGTGCGACGCGCGTGCGCGGCAGAAAGATGTCGCGCCGCATGTGGCGCGCGACCAGACCCGTCACCGGCGGGTGGTCTTCGCCGAGCCGCACGATGACATCCTTGATCGAGGCCACGGGGCGGCCTTCCACGTCGCGCACCGGGCGACGCAAAACTTGCGACAGGTACAGCATGAAAAGATTGCTCCGGCTCTGAAGTTGTGCGGGAATAATAACATGCTGCCGCGAGAACGCGGGCGCGACCGGGCGGAAGTCGTTTTGCGGCGTGTGAGAATCGAAGGCGGCGCGCGCCGTTCAACGCGGAATGAGGAAGGCGGCGAGGCCGGGGGCAAACGGCGGCAGGACTGGAGCGGCACGCCCGTCCAGGCGGGCGCGCCGCATCGCCGCTGCACGACGGCGCGGGAGAGGTGTCGCTGCGAGACGCTGCCGCCCCGGCGACGGCGGCGCGCCGGAGATCAATTTCGGGGCAGCTTAACCCGTACGTTAGTCCCCGCGAAGATAACTGAAGCGGGAAGGCTGCGGCTGTGCAATAAGCCGCGACCGAGCGGGAGTTCATCCGCCACACCGTTCGGGAGCACGCGGAACGTGACTTTGAGGCGGCGCTGCGCGCCCGCGCCCAAGTCGCCGAGGCTCCACACGACGGTGCGTGCCGCGACATCATATGTCAAAGCGCGTGGCTCGGCGCTGATGAATTCCAAGCCCGGGCTGACGATGAAATCGGCGCGCACGGCGCGCGCAGGCCGCGTGCCCTGATTGCGCACGGTGATGGTCTGGGTGACGGTCTCACCCGGCCGGACGCTGTCGCGCGAGGCCGCGACGGCGAGGGACAGCGTGGCCGAATCCACGACGAGTATCGCGATCCCGACGTTAGACCTCCGAGGATCGGAGAGCGGGATGGCGCGCACCGTCAGCAGCAGCTTCTCGGCCGCCACGGAGGTTTCCGGCATGGTCAGTTGCAAAAACATTTCGAGCGATTGCTGCGGCGCGAGCGGCGGCGTCACCGTCGTGCTCAGACCTACCTCCGCCCCGTCCGTCGGTGCAGACCGGAAGAGCGGCAGATAGTCGGGGGGCAGATTGGTTTCCAGCCGGAAACTGTCTACGCTCTCTCCCTTGTTGGTAATCTCGAACGGAACCAGAAGTCGCTCCCCCGCTCCGGCCTCCGTGAATGAAGACCGGAAAGACAGTTCGACACCCGGCTCGTGCCTTCCGATCAACCCACTGCTACTGGCTACGATACCGCTTAGTATTGCCGACGGATCATCTCCACGAGATGCCGCGGCGTCTACCTTGCCACCCTTGCCCCGGACGTCTGCCGCTTTTCGCTCCGCCGACGGCTCTTCGCGGCGTGAGCCTCCCTTATCGGCCTTGTCAAAAACTTTTGGGTCTTTCGGCGGCGGCTCACCGCGGCGGCCGCTCCTATCATCCTCAGGGATTGAGCCAGCCTCGTCTCTTTCTCTTTCCTCACGGCGCGATTCATCTCTTCCCTCACGGCGCGGTTCAGTTCTTTCCTCACGGCGCGCACCGCCCGTTTCCTCACGGCGCACGGCGGCCATTTCATCACGGCGCGGCGGCGCTAACTGCGAACCGGGCGTTACGTTCCTGACCGTCAGAGTCCGCCGCGCGCCGGCCGCCGGCTCGACCCGGAGATCGAGTTGCATTTCCGTCTCTTCGGCAACAGTGAGCGCGGCGGCATCGGTGAGGGGGGAATAAGTCAGTCTCTCCCCCTCGTCTGCGGTTGCGGGCGCGCGCCCCATGATGCCGCCTAAACCTATGCCACGTCCAAGCATGTTTTCTCTTCTTTTGGACACGGCCGATGCAAGCGCGAGCCGGTAATCCTGCTGCGCGGCCAATTCCTCGATGTTGAAATCGCCGTTAGCGTCCAGCCGCGCGGCTTCCAGTTCGACGCCTTCGGGCGAATAGAGCACCACCCGCAGCGCCGTCGCCGCGCGTCCGGTCGTTCCGCCCACGCGCCCCCGGAGCGTCATTTTCTTCTTCGGCTCTTTCAGTTCAAAGTCAACGATGTTGCCGTCGCCTTCCACGATCTTGTGGTTGCTGTACTCGGCCGGGGGGTGTGATTTATCCACCGCCTTCAAGGTGTAGTTGCCCGGCTCAAGATCGTCAATCCGGTAAGAGCCGCTGGACTGGACGACGGCCGGTTCGGTCACGGGGGTCTTCGAGCCGGGGCGCAGGACGATGACGCGCGCCGCGCGCGGCACGACCCGGCCGCCGATCATGACCTTGCCGCGCAAGGTCGCGCGCCGCGCGCCGCGACGCGCCGCCGCCTCATGCGACGGCAAGTGCGCCGACAAAACTATCAGGCCGGCGACGCACAGGCATCGCCACAGGGCGCGTCTTGAGAGCGATAGTATGAGCCTCATTCCCTCACTCTTCCCGAAACTCTTCCGTCCAGCTAATGACCCCGTCGAATTTTTCCTCGACCTGCGCCCGAAACTCCTTGAAGTTGATGCCGTTCATCTTCAGGTATTCGGGATCGCTCCTGTTTTCGAGGTCGCCGAGGACTATGGCCTTCAACTCCCTCATCCGGCGCGCGAGCGCGAGGCGCTCGGCGGGCGAGAAATTCTCGGCCAGTTTGGGCAGATTGACGAGGGCTTGCGACCAGGCGTCGGCACACTTCGGCTGCTCGACGATTTTCAGCAGATGTTCATCGGAGCCGCCGTAACCGATGCCGAGAAACTTCGCGGTTTCGAGCATCACCTTCCGCCCCTCCGCATCGTCGCAGGATGCCTGCGGATCAATGCCGCTCACCACACAGTCGAGCACCCGGCGACCGGCGGCGGGGTCTAAGCGGCCGTCGATTTTGACGAAGCATTCGAGCACGCCGAGCCGCATGTAGGGGTTGCGCGAGTTGAAAGACCCGATCAGCGTCTCGATCAACTTCTCGCGCGACACGCTCTCGGACTGGAACAGCAAGAACACCGTCCCGACGGCGGCCTGCCTGACGCTCGACTGCTCCACGCCCAGCGCCAGTTGGACGAGCGGGAGCGCATCCTCCTTGTAAGCCGCCAGCCCGATGCTCGCCATCATCTGCTTCGTTTCGTTCTGGTTGTCCACCAGATTGTCGAGAAACTTCGCGCGCATGTCGGCGATGGTCGCCTGCCGCTGCGCCTCCGCGGTGACGGCCTGCTGGCGCAGACTCTCGGTCTGCTGCATCTGCAAGGCCACCTGCGCCTTGTTAATTTGATAACCGAAGAAAGCGACGACCCCCGCCAGCACCAGAGAGAAGGCGTTGCCCAGATAACCGAACTTTTGCCAACCGCTCTCCCGCGTCGAAACGTCGAGCGGAAAGCCCCGTAGAGGCTGCGGCCGCCCCGCGCCCCGCGCCGCCGCCGCGCCGCCCGGGTCGGGAGCGGGAGCGTAGGCGTTTGCGTCGCCCAGTCTGCCGACGAAATCCGTCATGAGTGCGTGCGGCGCGACGAGGTCGGTTTGTTGCGCCGGGTCGGCCGGGAGCATCGCGGAGGTCGGATTTTCGGGGGCGGGCTGCGCCGCCGGCCGCGGGTCTTCACACGCCTCCCCGGCAACAATGACGGCGCACCCCGGAGCAGGCGCGCTAGACTTTCTCTGGCCGTTATCTTGGCTGGCAGGATCGTGTGGAAGCATGGGGGCGTCTCCCGTGAAAACGAACCGGCATTGACCGGAAGGGTCGGGTGAATTCGGCTGCCGGACGGAGAGGGTTTGTGGGGTTCTCTCCGCCGGAATTGATCTATCTCACAGCAAGGGGCGGAGGCCGGATGATAGCATTATGAACGGTGTAGAATTACGCCTTGTGGCTGAGGTTGTCAAGCCTTTCGGCGTGCCGCCCGGCGATCACCATGCACCGACAAAAAAACGCCGCCGGAGGTGAGTCTCCGGCGGTCGCGCGGTTCGTCCTCAGGCGCATCAACTCAGTCTTGACGGCTCGCCTTTTTTAACAACGCGAGGGCGTGTGACAGCGCGACGTCGCGGCCGTCGCGGAGGTCGCGGCGGGTGGGGGTGACGAATTCGTCGGGCGTGATCCCGCGGCCTTCGAGGCGCGTGCGGAGGGCGGTGCGGAAATCCATCTCGGAGATGTCGAGCAGGCCGCCGTCGGGCAAGGTGTGGCGGCGGCGAATGGCGAGAACGCAGCCGCACGTGTTTTCGCCGATGACGCGCGCCCGGTGCGTCTCCTGCAAGGCAGCGGCGAGTATTTCGGCCGCGCTCGCCGTGCGCGTGCTCGTCAGGACGATGACCGCGCCGCGAAACTCCGCCACCGTGTCGGCCGCAAACAGCATCGCGGCGCGCGTCTGCGGCGCGGAACTGACGCGCCCCTCGCGATCTGTAAACTCGCCGAGGTTCGTGCCCTGCGGCAGGAAGGCGGAGGCGATGTCGGTCATCGTCTCGGCGTGGCCGCCGCCGTTGTCGCGTAAATCTATGACGAGGCCGCGCGCGCCGCGCAGTTCGCCCCGGCGCAGTGCGCGCATCAACTCGCTCGCGATCTCCGGCACGAACATGTTGAACGTGACGACGGGAAAGCCTTCGATCTTTTGCACGCTGAGCGCGGGCGGGCGACTTTGCAGCACGCGCCGCAGGCGGACGCTCCTCGCCTCGGCGCGCACGCCATCTCTCGCGAAGACGGCCGTGACGAACGTGTCGCGCGCGCCTTTGAAGAGACGCGCGGCGGCCTGTTGCCGCGCCGCCGAGTCGGTTGACGTGCCGACCTCTTCCGTCAGACGCCGCGCGAAGACGGCAGCGACGGGTTCGCCCTCGATGCTCAACAACGCATCGCCCGCGCGCACTCCGGCGCGTTCGGCCTCGCCCCCGCGCTCGACCGCTGCGACGATGATCTCACCACCGATCTCTCGCAGCGAGAGGCCGACGCTGACGTAGGTCGGACGTTGCCAGTCGAAGCGTTCGTCGGGAGAGAAGACTCGCGTGTGCGCGTCGCGCAGACGGCTCGTCAGGCGGCGCAGGACGGAATAGAACTCGATCTCGCTCGCGGCCTCGGCGGCGAGCGGGCGCAGACGCGCGCGCAGGTCTTCCCAGTCAACGCCGTGCAACTCCGGGTCGTAATAACGCTCGCGGATCGTCCGCCATGCTTCGTCGAAAACAATAAGCCGTCCCTCGCGCGTCGCCGTCGTCACGCGGCCGTGCGCGGAGGAGGAAGGAGGGTAAAGGACGAGGCAGAGAGGGGAAAGGACGAAGACAAGGAACAGCGCGCATAGTGGCGCACGATGTCTAAATGATCGGGATTGTCGCATCACCTTTCGCCTTTCAACTGTTTCCCTGACCCTTATCTTTTTACGTTAACCTTTCCCCTTGTTTTCTTCCGCCGGGCGGCGGAAGTTGTAGCGCAGCAGGACGCGGACGGGGACGGCGCGCCCGTCGCGCGTGGCGGGGCGGAAATGCAGTTGACGCACGGTTGCCGTCACCGCCTCGTTCAAACCGTAACCAGCCCAGCGCACGATCTCAATATCTTTGACTTCGCCCGCGGCGTCAACCTTGACGAGCGCATCCACGGTCGCCTCGACGGCCGCACGCGCCGCCGTCGCCGGATAGACAGGCCGCAGGCTGCGGTAAGGTTGCGGCGCGCGAAAGTTTGCCGCGGCGGGGCTGCCCTCCTCCGGCACGTCCTCGAACGCGCCCGCTTCTTCGTGTTCGCGCGCCCCTTTCAGCCGCTCGCTTCTCTCGGCCGCTTGCGCCTTGCCGATCATTTCGACATAGCCGGCCGCGCGCGCGCGTAAGGATGCATGGAGGCTTCGTTCCGCCTCGTCGGGCGCGGCCGATTCGGCGTCCACATGCTCCCACAGGATGAGCCGCCCCGTCTCTGCGCTGACGAGAAAAAGCGTGGCGTAGGACTCGAAATAGTCCGGGCGCGAGGTGGACGTGCGGCGCAAGGTATCGGCCTCACCCGTGAAATAAAAATCGCAGCCGATTGACGACCCGAGGTCGCGCGCCTCGGTGAGCGTCAGGTTGAGCGAACCGGCGTAGCCCACGCCGCGCGCGGCGGCGCGACTCTGCGTGCGGTTGACGAGAGAGAGGTGCGGCGTGCGTGCGAGCGCGGCGGAGAGTTCGTCGGCCGCGCGCCGCCCCGCCTCCGTCTCGCCGAGGTCGAGGACGGCCACGCTCGCGCGCTGCCCGGCGGTCTGAGCAGGCGCGGCCGCCGCACTCAAGATGAGCGCACACGCTGAGGCAAAGATGAATCGTGGGAGGCGGAACTTCATGACGTTGGCAGAGATGACGAATGCAACGAACAACGTCACTCGAATGCGCTACAGGTGACACAGGCGTCATGCAGCGCGGGTGACAGACGACGGCGGCGTTTAACTTTTCCTGACGCTCGCTTCCGAGACGCTTTCCAATGCTTCCGACGCGAACCCGGTTTCGTGTATGAGCGGCCGCCCGGTCATGCGTGCGAAGAGATTTTCGTAGCGGTCAACGATGCGCTCCCAGTCGTAGTGCTCGCGCACGCGCTTCTGCGCGCGCTGGCGGTAGGAGTTGACGAGCGAACCGTCGCGCAGGACGCGCTGGAGTTTCTCTTCGAGGTCTTTTTCGTCCGTATAGGGGATGCCCGCCTCGCCGACGGCCTCTATGTTTTCGGGCGTGGCGAGCGTGAGCACACAGTTGCCGTAGCCCATCGCTTCGAGGAGCGCCGGGTGTGTGCCGCCGACTTCCGTGGCGTGTACGTAGCAATAAGCGTTCTGTTGCAGCGCGCGATAGGCGTCGCCGAACACGAAACTGGTGAAGACGATGCGGCGGTCGCGCCGTGCGGAGGCGCGCAAGCCTTCGATGTACTCGTGCGCGTAGGGCGCGTCGCCCACGATGACGAGTTTGTGCGAGGTGCGCACGCGCTTGAAGGCTTCGATGACGAGCCGCGCGTTGTTCTCCGGCTCAAGGCGCGAGACGTAGAGCACGTAACGATTCGGCTCGATGCCCCACTGGCGCACGGCCATGCGGTCGGGGATGCGCTCGACCTCCGCGCCGTAGGCGATCATGGTCGTCGGATGGTTGTACTGCGCCATGTAATAGTCCTGTATGACGCGCGCGTCCGTGACGGTCTCGTTCGGCAGGCTGGTGGAGAGCCGCTCGGCGAGCAGATAGTAGCGGCGCGCGAGCCGGTTCCACTTCCGGCGTTTGTGTTCGAGTCCGTCCACGTTGATGGCGACCGATGTGCCGCCGAGGCGGACGATGGGCGCGAAGGGCGCGTTGGCGGCGTTGCAGATGAGCGCGGCGTCGTAGCGCGCGGTCGTCGAGTGCAGGGCGGACAGAAAGGTGTGGAGGATAGTGTCGAAATATTTATGGCGAAAGGTGGGAAGAACTTTCAGGTGAACACCCTTGTATTCGAGTTGGCGGGGCGAGACGTAGTGCGAGCGGCAATAGACCGTGACGTGATGGCCGCGCGCGACGAGACGTGTCGAGAGTTGTTCGGCGAAAGTCTCGAAGCCCCCATAACTGGCGGGCACGCCCCGTGTTCCTAAAATCGCTATCCGCATCTTTTGAGGGATGAGGGATGAGGGATGAGGGATGAACTAAGAGAAGCATTCAATCGCTTGAGTGCTTCCTTTCATCCCTCATCCCTCATCCCTCATCCCTTCCTCCTGTCGCTTGCTCGTAAACCTGCAAAGTCTGTCGCGCGGTCTCTGTCCAACTGAACAGCGCGGCGCGTGCCTGCCCCAGCATGCCGAGGCGTGCGCGCAACTCTTCGTCGTCAATGAGCGTTGCGATGGCCGCGCCGATGGCATCCTCGTCGAACGGGTTAACCAGCAGCCCCGCGTCGCCGACCACTTCCGGCAGACTCGTCCGGTCGCCCGCGACGACCGCCGCGCCGCACTGCATGGCTTCGAGCGGCGGCAGTCCGAACCCCTCGAAGTAGGAAGGATAGACGAAGCAGAGCGCGCCCGTATAGAGCGCGGGCAGGTCGCGTTCGGGTACGTAGCCTGTAAAGATCACGTTCGAGGCAACGCCGGACTGTTCGACGGCACGCAACGTATCGCCGTACAACCACGCGCGTTTGCCCACTAAGACGAGTTGAGGCAGCTTATCGTGGGAACGTCGGCGGCGCAAGTCCGAGTAAGCGCGCACGAGCCGCACCAGATTCTTGCGCGGCTGGATCGAACCGACGGCGAGCACGTAGTCGCCCTCGATGCCGTATCGTCTCCGCACGTCGGCCACAGCGGCCGGGGGCGCGGGGCGAAAGTGCGGCGCGGCGGCCGCGTGCGTCACGCTGATGCGTTCGGGCGCGATGTTGTAGGTCTCGACGAGGTCGCGCCGGGAAAACTCGGAAGAGGTGATGATGTGCGCGGCGGTGCGCGCCGTGCGGCGCACGGTCAGACGCAGTTGCATCCAACTCCTTCGGTTGAAGGTCTCCGGCAAATGCTCGAAAGAGAGATCGTGGATGGTGGCGACGACCGGGCACGGGGCGAAGGGCGGCGCGGTGAACTGCACGTGGAGCAGATCGGCCGGGTGGCGGCGCAACTCAAGCGGGAACGTGATGGGGATGCGCAGGAAAGGCGTGTGCGGCAAAGTCTCGCGCACGGCGACGTGCGGCCAGCGCCCAATGAAGCGAGCAGCCGCGCTCCTGCGCCCCTTCGTCACGTAGAGCGTGTAACGGTTCGCCTCGCCGGAAGCGGCCAACGCCTCGATCAAATTCGTGATGTAAGTCTCGACGCCGGCCAGACCCGTGCCGACCGAGTGCGCGTCAATCGCGATGTGCAAGCAATTCGGTGCTCCCGTTCACATTCTCTCTCGGCGCGAAGTTTTGAGGAGGGGAAATAGCGTGCGCGAGTTTACCCCACACGCTCTGCCCGCGGGAAGCACGCCGCGAAAGCCGCCTTAATCAATCTTGCTCTCGGCGACCATCTTTGACTATCATGAGACGTGCACAGCCAGATCATCACCATCTCTCCAGACGTGTTGAGCGGCACGCCCGTCTTCGCCGGAACGAGAGTGCCCGTCCAAATCCTGTTGGACTATCTGAAAGGCGGCGACTCCATCGACGACTTTCTCGAAGGTTTCCCCA
>DASVPS010000045.1:0-14071 GCA_036389555.1 Pyrinomonadaceae bacterium | reverse complement strand
AGATTTCTTTAATCCGCAATCCGCAATCCGCATTCCGCAATTGATTAGTTCTTGAGTGCTTGCTGGACGGCTTTGATGTCTTGTTGGATGCGTTGTTGCACGTCGGACATGAGGAGTTGGAGTTGTTGGAGACGGCCGAGCACTTCGGGCAGAGAGGCGACGGGCGCGCCCGTGTTCGTTTCGGGTGCGGCGGCGGCGGGCAAGGCGCGTTCTTCGAGTTGATCGAGGCGGATTTGCTGGAATAGCGCGACGGTGCGGCGGTCGGGTGCTACGTCGAGTTCCTGCCGCAGCGCCGCCGCGCAGCGTTCGTACTGGCGCAGCGCCGCCGTGCGGTCGCCAGACATGTAGAGCAGATGCATCAACTGGCGGTGCGTCGGCTCGCGCGCGCGGTCGTAGCGCAGGATGGTAGAGCCGTAGAGCAATCCCATCTCGTAGTCGCGGTGCGCCTCGCAATAGCTGATCAATTTGTCGAGCATCACGAGATACATGTTCTGCAAACGCTCGCGCTCGTACAGGCACCAATCCTGATACCAGCCTTCGAGCAGGTCGCCTTTGTAGAGTTCGGCCGCTTCCACGACGACGCGCTTCGTCTCTTCGTCCAAATCCTTCCCGGCCTTTCCCTGCACCCGCGCGAACGCGCGCTCGAATACTTCTACATCGAGCCACAGGGCGGAGGCGGCGTTGAGCCGCACCCAGTCGTGACCGGCCGAGAGCAGTCCGCCCTCCTCGTTCGCGCCTGCGCTGTGGCCTTCGAGCGCAGACTGCAAATGCCAGAGAGTTTGCCGTAGATACTTTTTCGATTTGTCCGTGGCCGTCTCGCCCCAGAGCAGGCTGGCGAGCGATTCGCGCGCGTGCGGGCGTTCGCGGTGGACGAGGAGATAACTCAGCAATTCCTGCACCTTGCAGGCGTCGAATCCTTCGAGCAACTGCTCGTCGGCGTGGACGCTGAACTTGCCGAACAGGTGAATACTCAACGTGGACATTGCATCCATTCCTTTCCGGTGAGGGGTCAAGAGCGCCGGGGCTTCGACGCGGCCGACTATCGCTCGCGAGTCTGCAAATGGGCGTTGCAGACGAATCGGCGAGCTGATGGGTTCAGTCCGGCGGGAATCCTGAAGAATGTTTCTCTTGCTTCGCCGGTCAACGAAGTGAATCGTCGTTTCCTGCCGCGGCCGACAGTGACGGTCACAATGAGGTGCGACGCTTTGTGATGTGGTCTATATCATCAAGCGGGTGAAGCGTTTGACCTGATTCCGAGAAAGAGCAACCTGCTGCGAGCGGAGATGAGAGAAGTTGTGCCGGGCATGGGAGGATTCTCCAAGTGAGATGGCGAGGACTGGGAATGATCGAAGAGCACGTAAAGCGCCAAAAGCCTGTGCTGCCTTGAGAGCGCCCTCCCGTTTGGAGAGCGTCAACCTGCTTGAGGGCGTCCTGTGAGACGGCGGGAGTTATATCGCCGCAGTCGCCCCTTTGTCAATGCTTAAAGTCATCTGTCATCAAAAAATAACAACGCCTGCGTAAAACTGTGCAGGAACGCCGCGCCGTCGTGCGGCCGTGCGCCGGTACAAGTCAGCGCGCGCGCGGCACGGCGACTTCGAGGGAGAAATTGCCGCCGCGTCGCGTCGCGCCCGGTTCGGTGAAACGCAGGTCTGCGAACTGTACGAGCAACGCTTCGGCGCAGTTTTGCGTTTCGACGCGGACGGCGGGAAAGCGCGCGAAGTCGAGGAAGATTTTCGCGCGTTCGTCCTCTGCGGCGCGCGCAGCCGATTCGGCGGCCTCGCCCTGCGGCTTCTCGAAGCGCGCACGGCTGACCGGCGCAACACGCTCATCTTCGAGACGTGCCAGGAGCGAAGTTTCAAAACGATAGAGGGCGCGATCCGTCTCCGCGATCACGCGCCACTCGGTCGGGTCGGCCAGCGTGGGCATCGCCGCGACGCGCAGCAAAGTCTCTTTTTGTTGCGCGGCCTCTGCCGCGGCCAACGCCTGCGCCCGCACGAGAGCGCGCCCGTGCAACAGGCCGAGCGCGCCCAGATACACGACGACGAAGGCGAGCGCCGCGAGCGCGATTGAATGCCCCCAACGCGGCGCGAGTTTCAATTGATGCGCGCAGATCAGCCCGACGAGGCACGCGAGCCACAGGACGCGCGACGCGACCGGGTAATTCATCCCTACGCGCAGCGGCACGAAGACAAAGGCGAGCGTCGCCAGAAGTGCGAGCGCGCCCCACGCGACCGTGCGCCAGCGCGCTTTCGCGGTCAGGAGAAAAGACGCCCCGCCCAGACTCAGCCACAGCCACGGGTCGATGATGAAAACGAGGTCGCCGTAAAACCAACGCCCGTCCCAGGGCAACAGCGGACGCACGCCGTAGTTGTTCGTCCAATCCATCAGCGGGTGCGACGCGCTGACGAGCAGCGAGGCGATGACGAGTCCGCCGAGACGGACGCGCGGCCGACGCCCCCGCAGGCGCGCGACGATCCGATCTACGGCATAGAACAGCAGGGGGATGGCGAGCGCGATGGCGAGCGTGCCGACGATTGAATGCGTGATGCCGCGATGATGCTTGAGGTAAAACCAACTGCCGCCGAAGGCCGCGACGATGTCTCCGTCCGGCGCGTTGGCGGCAATCAGACACACGATGGTCGTCCCCGGCGAGAGTCGTTCCAACCCCGCCTTCGCAGCCGTCAACCCGACCAAGGTGTGCGTCAGATTATCCATGAGAGAAAGAGGTCAGAGGTCAGAGGTCAGAGGTCAGTTAAAAACTGTCTTCACTGACCTCTGACCTCTGACCTCTGACCTCTGCTTTTAAAATGGAAGGTTTGCGGGAGCAGCCTCCGCAGGCAGTTGAGCGTGGCGCGTCGGGTCGAGGCGTTCGAGTTTTTGCGTGGCCTCGCGCGCGGCGGCCGATTGCGGGACGGGTTTGCCGTCTTTGCCTTTGGCCTCGCGCGCCGTCTTGGCGATCTGGAAGAGGATGTCTGCGGCTTCGCTTCGCTTGCCCTGCTTTTCGTAGACCGAGGCGAGACGCAGATTCGCCGTGTCAACCGGGACGGACGCATTTTGCGCGCGCGCCAGTTCCGTGTAGAGCGCGGCCGCGGCATCGTACTGCCCGTCGGCTTCCTTCGCCTGCGCCAGCGCAAACTTTGCGCGCGCAGACACTTCCGCATCGCCGCCCCCCGCCAACGCCTGAAGTTCGCCCAATCCCTTCTCGCGGTCAACCGACAACAAATTGGCCGCGCGGAAGTAGCGCGCCAGCGACTTGTAAGGATCGCCGTACTTGTTCTCGACCTTCTGCGCCTCTTCGACGACGCGCTGTGCGCGCTCCTTGTCGGTCGTAAAACTCAGGCCGGTCGCGCCGGGCACGGGCGAGGCCGACACCTGGGCGTCGGCGATCTCTATGACGCGGCTGAGGGCGCGCGTGGCCTCCTCGGCCTTGCGCCCGCTCCACCACGAATAGACGCCCGCCAGCAGGGCGAGTGCGACGAGGCCGGCGAGGCCGTACAGGATCGTGCGGCCACGGCCTTCGAGGCGGTCGCCGACGCGGTCGAATTGTTCAAAGGCCTTTTCGCGAAACTTATCGCGGCGGACTTCGCGCGCATGTTTTTTCTTGGATGGAGCCACGTTTTTTTCTCTTGCAACATCGCACGGTTGTGCGCGTTCTAATTTCAGTAGTTAGGGCGAAACGATTCACTCTAACGACCGCGGCGCGGGGTTGTCAAGCAAGCGTTCGGGCGACGCAACCCTCTGGCGCTGTGAGACTTTATTGACCGCCGTGAGGGCGCGTGCTACGCTTCGCGCCCGCATCCGCAAACGAGTATGAGGCGAATGAAAACGGGCGAAATATTTCGGGAACATCCGGCCGGGGCGCGGTGTCTAATGGGACGTGTACGAGGCGAGCGGCCTGTGCCGTATCAATCGCCGGTTCGCGCTGGAGGACGTTTGTGAGCTTCGGAGAGCCAATCGCCCTCCGCGGGCAAGCCGAATTGGAGCATCCCGCCGCCGTGGCGGACTCGGCCGAGGCGCGTCCGAGCGCGGAGACACAGTTCATTGAAAGATTACGCGCGGGCGAGGCCGCGGCCTTCGACCTGCTCGTCACCGAACGTTCGGGCGACATCTACGCCCTGCTCTACCGCCTGACGGAAGACCCGGAAGAGGCGCGCGACCTGACGCAGGAGACTTTCCTGCAAGCCTTTCGCAGCATCGCGCACTTTCGCGGCGACGCCGATTTGCGCACGTGGCTCTATCGCATCGCCGTCAATCAGGCGCGCAACCGCTGGCGCTGGTGGCGACGCAGGCGTCGGGGCATGACCGTCTCGCTCGACGCGACGGACGAAACGCACGAACTTTCGCTCGCCACGCGCCTCTTTGACGAACACGAGCCTGACCCCGAAGCGCGCACGCTCGCGCACGAACGCGAGGAGATTTTGCTCGCCGCCGTACGCACCCTCGCACGCCCTTATCGCGAAGCCGTCGTCCTGCGCGACGTGGAAGGCTTGAGTTACGAGGAGGTCGCCGCCGCGCTCGACATCAGCGTCGGCACGGTCAAGTCGAGACTCTCGCGCGGCCGCACCGAGTTGCGCCGCAAGTTGGAAGGCTCTTTGTGAAATCGTTCTTTGCCGGTAGTCGGTTGTCCGTCGCATGTGATGATCACACGAGTTTACTAAAGACGGGTTTGAACAACTGACAACTGACAATTGACTATGGACGACTGACAGAGTTCTTTGAAAACGAATGGCTGCCCCGCCCCGGCTTCACCCATCAATCCGAGGTGCCAATGGGTCGGGAAGCGACGAAGGTTCGAGTTTCGTCGCATGTGACGTGGAGGGCGGCAAATGTGCGTGAGTTTTTTTGGACGCGGCCAGCAACACCCGTCTGCGAATAACGCGCGCCGGTTGCCGACGTTTGCGGGCAGGCGTTGGAAATAGACAAACATGCGTTGCTTCCTTGAGCGAGGGAGCAGCCGGGGTCGGCCAGCCATTCGTTTGAAAGCAGAGGTTAGAGGTCAGAGGTCAGTGAAAACAAAACTGATTCTTGCTAACCTCTGACCTCTAACCTCTGACCTCTAAATTTATGACTTGCGAGGAGACACAGAAGAGTTTTTCGCCGTATCTGGACGGCCGTTTGGCTCACGGCGTGTGCGCGGGCGTGGACGCGCACCTCGAAGCCTGTCCCGTGTGCCGTCTGGAATTCGCACGGACGCGCTCGCTCGTGCGCGCGCTGGCGAATCTCGAACGCCCGGCCGTGCCCACGGGTCTCGCCGCCTCCATCAACGAACTGCTCCAGATCGAACGCGCCGCGCGCCGCCAGCAGCCGACAGGCTCGCTCCCCGCGCGCGCCCTGCGCTGGCTCGAACCTCGCCTCATGCCCTACACGGTCGGCGCGTTCGCCTCTCTGATTCTGTTCATCGGCGTCGTCAACGCGCTGCGCCCGCAATTCCGCGTGCTGCGCGAATTGACAATCGCCGCCCGCGAAGCCGCGGACGAGTCGCTCGACCGAGCACTGTTTGAAGGCGGCGGCTACGACGTGACGAAACCCGTCCCGACGATCAATCCGAACGGCGCGCTCGCCGCGCTCATCCAGACACCCTCTCGCGGCGGCGACGACGATGCCGACGACATGGTGATTTACGCCGACGTGTTCAGCAACGGCAGCGCCTCGCTCGCGGGCGTCGTGCAGCCGCCGCGCAACCCGCGCCTGCTCGACGACGTGCAGGAGGCTTTCCGCCGGACGCCCGCCTTCGTCCCCGCTTCGCTCGACCGCCGCCCGCACACACTGCGCGTCGTCATCTCGGTCTCCAAAGTCAGCGTCCACGAGCGCATTTTCTAAACCCGACGAATTAGTTCGACCCCAGATATCCGCAGAAACAAATTGGCCGCCGGTTTCACTTTAGAAACCGGCGGCCAATATCCTTTCGTCAACCGTGGCGCTTACTGACCGAAGCGCGATTTGTACTCCTGCGAGTTGATGAAACCGCCAACCATGGTGCGGATGTCGCCCGCCTGCAAGACGCGCAGCCACGCCGCATAGCCCTCCGGTTCGGGCTTGCGCCTGAGGTATCCGTAATACTGCATCGCCACGAAGGCGTTGTTGAACTCCTGCGTCCCCACCCGTTCAGAGTCGGCCACCGCCCTGAAGACCTGTGCGCGTGTGAGGGTGTTCGCATCGAGACGGCTCGTTAAGTCCGCACTCGTCAGCGTCAACTTCTGCGTCCCGTCCGGTGCGGCCGGGTCTGGCGTGGTGATCTGCGTCAACTCGTAACGAGCGAACAGAGCGGCCACGTACTGCGCGTTGGTCATGCCGCCGTAAGTTGTCTGAAACTCCTGCCGCGCCGTGAAGAGTTGTGCCAGTTGCGCCTTTCGTGCGTAGACCTCCTCGGTCGTCTGCCCCGCCACGAAACTCATGTCGGAAACGACCTCCGTATACTCGGGCAAGCGGTTGAAGGCCAGCTTGTAGAAGCGGAACACGTACAGACCCTTCACCTGAAATTCCGGCGAGCGGAAGAACGATTCCGAGACCTTGATCCGGTCGCAGGCCGGGTTGTTGTTAACATTGGAACAGGTGTTCAGCACACCGACCCACGCATTGAAGCCGTCCGGGTCAGGCTCTCTGGAGAGGAAGTCGAGATACTGCTGCCGCACGAAGAAGGGCGACGAGAAGATGGGATTGGGCGCGCCCAGCACGTCGTTGTCCTGCACGGTGACGGTAGCCGAATCCAGCAACACGCCGGAAGAAGGATGGCTGAGAATCACTTCGAAAGTCTCCGACCCTTCGACATGCCCGTCGTCTATGAGAGGCACGTTGATCGTCTTGCTGGTCTCGCCCGCGGCGAAGTTGAGCGTGCCGACCGAGGTCACGAAATCGCACCGGCCGTATGCGCCGCCCTGATTATTGAACCGGTCGAAGCAGCCGACCGTGAAAGTGTCTGTGTCGACCGTCCGGTAGTTCGCCGTGGCGACGCCTGACGCATCACCCGTGCGCAGGACGGTGATGGCCGCGCGTCCCGCGCCCTCGCCTACCGGGTAGTTCGTCGCGCTGAACTCGACGAGCGTGGGCGTCGCAGAGGCGGCCTGAGTAATGCTGAAGAAGGCATCGTCTGTGTGGAGTATCTGGCCTGTGCGCGCGCCGCCCGCATTGACGGCGACGTTGAAGTTGATCGTGCCGTTGCCCGTGCCGCTCCCGTTCGTGATCGTGAGCCACGACGGGGCGAGGCTCGAAGCAGTCCAGGCGCAGCCCGCCTGCGTCAGGATTTGGAAACTGCCCGTGCCGCCGCTCGCCGGAAAACTCGCCGGACTTGGCGGGGTGACGGAATAGGTGCAGGACGTAGTGCCTGTGAAATTCACTCCCGACTGGTCTGCGCTCAGGTTGCTGAAAGTCGCGTTCTGCGGCGCGAAAGTGTGGTTGGGTTTCGCGGGCGTCACGACGTAGTTGCCGCCCGCTTCCAGATGGGTGAAAGTGTAGTTGCCGCTCGCATCGGTCGTCGCCGTGCCGGTTCGCGTGCCGCTCAAGGAGACGTTGACGCCGTCGATGGCGTTGCCGTTCGCTTTTGCGACGCGCCCGCTGATGGAATACGACGCCGTTGAGGCGAGGAAGAGCACGTGCTGATCGGCGCTCAGGTTATTGAACGTGTGGCTCGTCGGTTGGAACGCGGTGTGGGTGCGCGTCGCCGTGACGGTGTAGTTGCCGTTGGGCAGATTGGGGAACGAGAAAGCGCCCTGCGCATCGGTCGTGGTGGTGGCGGATTGCGTGCCGCTGAGCGTCATGGTCACGCCGCTGTAGGGTGTGCCGGCGGCGTTCATGCTCCGGCCGCTGATGGTATAGGTGGCCGCGCCGGTCAATTCATACGCGCCACGCCCGTAGGTCGAGAGTTGGATGACGCCGCCCGCGCTCGTGGCGAAGCCGGTGACGACGGCCGGAAGCATGCCGTTGTTGAAAGTCGCCCACGTCGCGCCGTTGTCGGCGGAGCGGAAGACGCCGATGTCCGAACCGGCGTAGAGCGTCGTAGGGGTCGTCGGATCAATCAGGAACGCGCTGACGGGGACGTTCGGGATGGCCGTCGGCTGCCCCGGCGTGCCGCCGATGTTCGTCCACGTTCCGCCGAGGTCTGTCGTCCGGTAGACGTGCCCCGTGCCGTAGCCGCCGTAGGTGATGTAAGCGATGGACGAGTTCGACGGGTCAACCGTGATGCTCTCAATGAAGCGGTTGGGCAGGCCGGTTGACCTATCCGTCCAGTTCAGGCCGCCGTTGGTCGAGACCATCACGCGCCCCTGCGCCGAGCCGGTGTAGATGACCTGCGCGTTGGCCTTTCTCTCTACGCCGATGGCGCTCAGCACGTCGGCGCTGCCTTTGGTGAGATCGTCCGTGCCGGCGGGCGCAGTCCAGTTTGGCGCGCCGTCGCAAGTGGTACAGGTGAACAAACGCCACGTGCCGAAATAGATCGTCGAGTCAACGCCGTTGCCGACCATCGGTGGGTAGAAGGCGATGCGCTGGCCGGTCGCCGGTTCGCCGAAATCCACGTTGTTGGCGATGGTCGCGCTGAAGTTGAGTCCGTTGTTGATGAAGCGGTTGACGCGGCCGTAGATGTAGGTGGTGAACACCATGTTGGGGTTCGCCGCGTTGACGATGCTGCGCCCGCCGTCGCCGCTGCTGAATTCAGTCCAAGAGTTCGTGCCGGGCGTGCGGCGCTGCGTGCCGTTGTCCTGCGTGCCGCCGTAGGAGATGGCCTGATTGGTCGGGTGCATCGAGATGCCGACGAACTGCGTGAGCGTGAGCGAGGCGTTGAGCGATGCGAAGGTTGCGCCGCCGTTGGTCGAGACCGAGATGCCGCCGTCGTTGCCGACATAGATCGTGTTCGGATCGTTCGGGTGGAAGACCAGGGCGTGCTGGTCGGGGTGCGTGTTCGACCCGAAAGGATTATAGCCAAAATTAGTGCCGGAGAAATTCTTCGTCAGACTGTTCCAACTGTCGCCGCCGTCCGTGCTCTTGAAAATGTCGCGCGTGCCGACGTAAATCGTGTTCGGATCATTCGGGGCGACGTAGATGTAAGAGTTGTAGCCGAACTGGCCGGGGTCAATTCCGGTCGAGGACTTGTTCGTCCACGTGAGGCCGGCGTTGTCGCTGAGGTCAACGCGGACGCCGGTGCGCGTGCCGGAAATGACGTAGAGGCGTTCGGGGGCGGCGGGCGTGGTGGCGATGCGCACGTCGGAGGTGGACGCGCCGGTGGTCGCCGTGAAGACGGGCGCGGGCAGCCACGTCGCGCCTCCGTCCAGAGATTTGTAGATGCCCGCCGGGCCGGCCGGGATGACGCCGAGCGCGTCAACGAGCGTCAAGCCCATGTAGAGAATCTGCGGATTGGTCGGGTGGATGGCGAGGTCGCGCGGCCTGCCCGCCATCGTCCGGCGCCAGTTCACGCCGCCGTCTTCGGAGAGATAAAAGCCGTTGCGGTAAAGATTCCCATCGGGGTTCAGATCGTTGTAGGAAGTGGCGAGCGTGCGCGTCGCCTGCAGGACGTAGATGCGGTTGGGATTCGACGGGTCAACTTCGATCTCGGTCGTCGTCCCCAGGGGCGGGAGCAAAACATTGGGGGGAGTCGGAGTCGGATTACCAACGATGCGCGCCCACGTCGCGCCCGCATCCGTGGATTTCAGAACGCCCGTGCCGAAATAGCCGTTGCCAAGATCACCCATCCCCGCATAGACTACGGACGGATTGGTCTTGGAGAAAGCGATTGAACCGACGGCCAGATCGACGTGCGTGTCGCTGACGGGGATGAAGTTCGCGCCGCCGTCGGTTGAACGCCAGATGCCGCCGGTCGCCGCGCCGATCAAGATGATGTGCGGGGCGGTGGGATGGACGGCGATGGCGTTGAGTCGGCCGCTCGTCACGCCCCAGTTGTTCGGGAAGGCGGGCGTCGTCGGCGAAGGGCCGATGCTGCGCCACGTCTGCCCCGCGGCGCGCGTGTTCGCGTCGCCATCTTTGCCGCGCCCTGCGTCCTTCGGCCGCGCGAGCCACGCCTTGAGACGGGCTTCGGCGGGCGGCGCGTCGAACGGGTAGGCGCGCTGCATCATGAACCATTGCTGGCGCGCGTCAATCACCTCGCGCTCGTCGCCGTCTTCCTGATCCCCGATGCTGGGCGCGTCGATCTGTACGGGCGTCGTCTGCCGCGATTTCGCGCTCGTCGTGGCCGTCGCGCCTCTGCGCACGCGCGGCGCGTTGGCGCGTCGCCTGGTCGTCTGCCGTTTCTTCTTCTGCACGCTCTTCGACGAAGCTTCCGCCGTCGTGGCCGAAAACAGGAAGGCGGCCGACGCTGCGAGCGACAGGCTCAGGATGAAGAAGAAAGCGAGCCGCAGGGAGCGGCGCGAAAAGCGGGGGCGGGCGACGGGGAAACTGATTTTTTTCAAAGCTCACGTCCTTGATTGGAAGGGCGAAAAATCAACACTCCGTTTTATGCACGAGGGGGACGGCCGGAGCGGCCGTCATGTGTGCGAAGCCGGAATAAGAATAAAGGGCGACGGTCTACTTTGGAATTCAGGAAAAAGTGCGGCCGGCATAAGGGGGGTTTCTGCGGCCGTTGAATTTACGGGTAATTCGACGACGGACGAAACGAACACCGGCAATAATTCGGGACTGCGGCGGCCGTTCACACAAGTCATCCGAAAGTCTGAGCTTAGACGCGAAAAATGTGTTTCAGGATGTCCGGCGAGGCAACTAAACGACTACAAAAACGGCTCTTCAGGGCGTTTCACCAAACTGGCGAGACGACCCTAACTTTACCGTCGAAATTCGCCCCCCGTCAAGAAGAACAAGGCATTGATTCATTGATCCATCGGTTCATTTGTTCAATGAATCAATGATTCAATTCCCTTTTCCTCCCTCAACGTCCGCTGGTCGTGCCGGCGAGCGTGAGGTTTTCGTTCGTGCCCGCGAGCATGCGCGGGTTTTGGCGAAACTGCGTGTCGAGGCGCACCTTCTGGCGGACGTAGCGGAACAGTTCGCCGACCGTCACGAGGTGATCCGTGTTGGCGTCGGCTTTGCCCTGCATGCCTTCGAGCAGGAAATGTGTGAAGACGCCGTGGCCGTTGCCCCAGCGCGTTGACTCCTGCGAAAGCTCGTTCACGTCGCTGGAGGTGATGACGGCCTTGCCCTCCTCCTGATAAAGCAACTTCTCTATGTAGAGGCTGACGAGATTGTTGCCGATGCCGCGCGTGGCCTCGCCCCCTGATCCGGTGAGACCCGCGCTGTGGCAGGTGTCAACGAGGAGGACGAGCCGGCGGGCGCGCACGCTCTGTTCGAGATACCTCTGGAACTCCTTCATCGCGAGCGCCGTGCCCGCCATGTCGTCAACGTTCGTGTCGTGCGTGATGAAGTAGAGGTTTTGCGGCGCGAAGGGGTCTGGCGCGCCGTGCCCCGCAACAAAGATGAGCAGCAGATCGTCCGCGCCCGCCTGCCCGACGAAGCTCGTCATCGCCTGCCGCACGTTGGCGGCGGTCGCCTGCTCGTTCAGCAACAGGCGCATGTTGTCGGGCGAGAAACGACCCCCGCCCGGTTGCTGTAAAAACTTGTGCAGCGAGACGGCGTCTGCGTCTGCGAACTTGAGATTGACGAGGTTTCCGCTGTTATTCCGATACTTCGAGATGCCGACGATCAGCGCGTACTTCTTGCCCTTGAATATCTCGACGTTGTCCGCCAGCCCCGACGTGCGCACGGGGACTAATAACTGCGTGCGATTGCCCACGCCGTCCGTCGCTTCCACGACTAATTGCGTCGTTCCGGGCGGCACCGGATGAATAGTATCGAACGTCACGCGATTGGTTTCGTTCGCCAGTCCTAACCCGCGCATGGTGACTTGCGCGCCGCGCTTGAGCGGCAGTGGTTTGCCGTTGAGCGTCACTTGCTGCACGGAAGTCGCGGCGGTGGCAACGCCTGACAGACGCACGGGGTAAGTGCGACCGGGCGGCAGGATCACCTCGCGTTCCGGTTCGAGCAGCACGAGTTCGGGCGGCACTTGCTGCTGCTGCGGCGCGTCGTCTTTGAGGTCAATGCGGTAGGCGAAACTCTCATTACGGTTTTCCGTGGCCGTGCGCAGCACGAAGCTCGCGTAATACTCTCTGCCCCGCCGGTTGCGCGCTAAAATTTCCACCGTGTTGCGCCCCGGTTGCAATCCCCATTGCGGGTAACGCTTCAAATCCATGCGCACCAATTTTCCCCGCTCGGTGGAAGTGATCTCGGAGATCGGCGCGGCGGACTGCCCGTTGAGCCGCGTGCCGATCTGCCCGTAATCAATGTTGTCTGCGGCGGGGCGCAGGACGTGCAGCATAATTTTGTTGACGTTGGCCGTGGGGATGGTGAGTTCCGAGAGGGCGGTCGGCTTCAGCCCGGACTCCGGCAGTTCCAGTTCGAACACGGCTGCGGCGGGCGCGACGGATTGTGTCCGGCTCGGCGTCGGCGGGAGGGTGATTAAAATCAGTGGGACGAGCCACATCGTTAGTTTCACGATGCGGCCCGTCTCGCTTTTGAACTTCTCGAACATATTCACTTAACCTTCGTGCAGTAGCGGGCAACTAGGGTCTGCGCCGGGTGTCCGTCGTGGTGCGCGGCTTGGCCGTTCCGGTCGAGGCGGGCGTGGCGACGGCCGGCATCGACGCCGACGTGCCGGGCATCACGCCGCCGCTCGCGTTGTACGGGCGACTGTTGCCCGGCAGCGGCGCAGTCCACTTTTTATCGCCGAGCAGACGCAGATAGTCATACAGGATGTCTACGTTCGGCGGCAGCGAGTTGTCTTCAAACTTCACGTCGAGGTTCTTTTTCTGGTAAGCGAGGATGTAGTTTTTCAACGCGAGGACGGCTTCGCCCTGCGCCGTCGGCTCTTTACCGTCCATCAACATCATGGCGCGGTGCAGTTGAATTTCAGGGATGTTCTGCCGCGTGTCGAGACGAACCGCCGTGAGCAACATTTGCTGCGCCGAATCCAAATCCTCTTTCGTGCGCCCGACCTGTTTCATCACGCGCCCGTAATAATAGACGGCGAGCGGATCGTCTGCGCGGATGGTGACGGACTGCTGCAAATTCTTCCGCGCCATTTCAAACATGTCGAAGTAGAAAGCCTCGATCCCGTTGTCGCGTTTGAGTTCGGCCAGAATCATGTTGAATTCGGGGCCGGTGCCCACCAGTTTCCCTTCCTTCAACAATTGCTGATACTGCCCCTGTAGCGACCCCTGCAAAAGTTTCTGCGAATATTCCGTGCGCTCGCGCAAGCGGCCTCGTGCGCCGAGAAAGCCCAATTGGGCGCGACTATCACGCCGGATAACTTCGTTCATCGCCGCGAACAGGCGCGGCACTTCCTGAACGTCGAACGAGCGATTGAGGGTCGCCTTCATGGCGAAATCGTCGGCCTCGTCCTCCTGCGCTTTCGCCCAATCGGTCGACATTTTTTTCGAGTAGGCGCTACTGATCAGGTACCCGACCTGCGCGCCGCCTTCAAAACTGTTCCGCACGCCGTTTGATCCGCCCCCCGCCGCACCGACGACACCCGCGGCCAACAGCCCCCCGATCATGCTCCAGCGCTGACGCTTCTTCTCCTGCCGCTCGTTATACTCCGCCTCCGCCAGCGGCATCATCACTTTGACCCGCCAGTGATCCTTATAAACGTGCGCCAGTTCGTGCGCGAGGATGTAGGCAAGTTGGGCTTCGTTGTCGAGCAGGGAGACCATCCCAGTGGAAATTAGCACCGTCCCCGTCGAGAGGGTGTAAGCCGTAGGGATCGGGTTCACAATGATCTTGAAGGAATATAATTTGTCGGAGTCGGCGGGAACGATGGTTTGGCCGAGCCGGTTGATGTATTCCTGCACGCGCGGATTGTCATAGAGCGCGCGACGAATCTTGATGGACTCGCCTTCCTTGTCGGTCGAGACATATTCCTTCGGGTGCGTCGTGTTGATCTGGTAAGCCTCCAGCGTGTGGCTCTCCTGCACCTGGTAGAACGTGTCGTCCACCTCATCGCGGAATTCGGGATCGCTGGCATACTGATCCTCTGCGAATTCCCGGAGGGTGTTATATTTCTTCGCCTCCTTCGTGCGCGCCT
>DASVPS010000044.1:0-13018 GCA_036389555.1 Pyrinomonadaceae bacterium | reverse complement strand
CATCAGCAGCGTGGGACAGCACGGTAACGAAGAAACCATTAAGAAATATATCCAAGCGCAAGGTGCACAATACGAGCAACTTCATCGGGAGCAACTCAACCTCTTTTGATACCCCGCAGCTTGCTGCGGGCGAGATTCATTTTTGAGCAATTATTATGCCGCCCGACGGGTAGCGCGGAGTCATCTGCGCTCTATAGCAGGATAAACGTGTTGCGAGTGATTGCCTGTCGAGACAAGATTGTGAAGTGTAGACTATCGGTCACAGTATTCTGATGCATGTCTACCTTTGTTGACACTCTTCATTTCTTTGATAGGGTCGGTTCCGCCCGAAAAGCAGGAAAGTCACACCCCTTTCCGTACCTGCACGCTTTCAGACGCGCAATGAGCGAGCCTTTCATCATTGAAACTGGATGAAGGCAGCATGCAGAGTCGGTGATGCAGGCGGCGTTCTACAACCAATCGCTTCTAATCTTTTCACCCTCCGGCGAAATCTACGATGCGAATGGCTCTTGCCAGTGCAAGGCAGACGCGAACGGTCAACCTTGCCGGCATCGCGCCGCAGCAAGATTTATCCAGCGTTATAACGAAAAGTCGCACCGAAACAGGCTAGGAGAAAAATGTTATTAGAGGGAGAGGAAATTATTGACAATATAAACCTCTTCAGAATACTTTTCCTCTGCAATTCTCGTTTCTTCCTACTAACGAAATCCTGACTTTCGTTGGTCTTCAACTATAAATTAATGTTGAGGGTGACTTAGCCAAGAGATTCATGTTCAAGCTAATAAGATTTTTAAAATATCTTCTAGGAATATATCTTCCTACAGTGGGTGGTATTTGGGCATTTGTAGAAGCATATACCTATTTTAAAGGGGAGAGTCTAAAACAGTTGTTAGGCTCTTACTGGTGGCTAATATATGTTGTTCCATTGTTACCTACTTTAATTATCGCTTTCCTCAAGAGTTTTAATGTGAAGAACGAATTTGGGAATGTTCCAGCTGTCGATATAGCTGAGGGGATTTGGAATAGTAAGATAAGACCTCGACTTAGTTTTCAAGGTCAGGTATCTATTTACTTAAAACATTTAGAATCGAAGATAAGAGAAATGCCTTTTATCTATAAGGGCTTAGAAGGGCATGTCAAGAATGATTTCGTTGACGTAGAAATTAAGTCTTTAGATTATTTAACGCTAGAATCTAAACCTGTTTTTTCTGGAGTAATCAGTAATAATCAGAAGCTGCGAGATTCAAAAAAAATAATAATTCTTGGCGGCGGCGGAATCGGTAAAACAACCTTCCAAAGATATACCATTCTTGAAATAATTAGTAACCCCAAACCAAGTATTTTACATTCGAAAGAAAAAGTAATACCAATCTATATCCCTCTGAAAGTTATTGATAACTCTTCAAGCTTTCCGATATTAAGATACATCTTACAAAATACTTCCTTTCTAGCTAACAATAAGGATATTGATACGTTAATAAAGCTAGCCTCCGCTGGCAAGATATTGCTGTTTCTAGATGGTTACGACGAAATTCAGTTTGCTGGTGCAAGTAGTGCAGGACGCAACTTTGTTCGTGAAGAGCTAAATTTCATGTTCTCACTCACAGGGGCAAACAAGCAATCTTTTGTTAATGCTGATGAGAAATATATTAAGTTTTATGAGTCACTAACTAACTGCCGAATATGGTTCTCAAGTAGAAAAGAATTTTTCATGCAACATCCTATAACAATTGACAGAATGGACTTTTATTCATCCTCGAAGACTTGGGCAATCGAGTTGAAGGGGATAGGAGACAATAGGGTAAAGTTGATTGAAATTATTTTCGATAAATATAGAAAAAAATCTGGTGACTATGCAAGATTTTTTAATGCTGAATATTTTATTCAGGAGATAGATGAGTCACCGGAAAGTGAAGTACATAAGCTCTCATTCAATCCACTTTTCTTAACCATCATGTGTTACATCTATGCTCAAAAAGTAATCAAGCATAATCGTTTTGATGTTAAATGGGGAAACAGTTTTAATGAATTGATTATTGAGTGTGTAAATTTGCTTCTGCGTGATCTTGACGAAGCTAAAGCCAGAGACTTACATGAAGCACAAAAAACAGCTCTTTTAAGACGAAGAAATTCGTACCAAGAAGAAAAAGAGGAATTTCTCTTATACTTCTCGAAAGAACTTTTTCATGATGAACAGAACATATTTAATTTCACCTATATCAAAGACAAAATAAGATTTTTTTTCATCAATGAGTATAAGTCTATCCATGCAGAGAAAATTATCATGGATTTAGCAAGTGACCTAAACCAAGAACCCAACTTCGCAGAACAGTTAATATTTGCTGGAATATTTATTATCGTGGATAAGAGTAACAAAGAGATTTGGTATGACTTCCCCCACCGAAGATTTCGAGAAGTTTTGGCTACGAAATACTATATCAAATATGGGCATGCAGCTTTACTTGAAAATTTAAAGAGGGAGAGTTTTAGTGAACTGATATATGTATTTTTTAGTGTGTCAAATTATCAGGATGAAATTTTAGAATTGGTATTGCGAAATACGAAGAACGAAGTAGGAAATAATTATTCAAGCAATCTGGCTATTAATTCATTAAATAAAAAGCCTACAACATATAATCCAAATAAAGTTTTAAGCGATTTTTTTATGGAATGTATTTTGAAAGATGAAAGATTTTGCCTATCAGAATCAATTTTCGAATACTTTAAACCGAACCCTGATTTTATGGATACTTTATCAGGTAAATATATTGAATTCTTGAACGAGAATAAAATCTTTTCATTTTCGCTTAGCTTTGATCTTCTTTACAGATATAACAATTCACTACTACGTGCATTATCTAAAGCAAACTTGGCAGCCAGATTGAAAGATAAAGACAATTTGGCTCTGCTAAATTTTTTCAAACATCCTAACATTATAGAGTGGTTCAAGGAAGATTCTTCGCTTACGGAATATCTAAAATTTCTCAACAAGATGTATGATTTATTTATGCCTATATTTAACAAAAACGATAAAATTCCTATAGCGGACAAAAATAGGCCGGAATATTGCTACATAGTAACTGAGAAGGTACTTGCAGACTTGAAACGCTATGTGCGGGAGAAAACTGGCTACAATCTTGACACTAATATCTTAACTCCGCTAGAGAACATGCAATATGACGTCAACTTCTCACCTGATAATTTACTAAAGGCAGCTACTCGATTAAATAAGAACTCTCAGATGTATCTTTTAGAAGAATCAAAACTTAATTATATTTCATACCATGAGGCTATGATATTGATCGGGAAGCTGAAAAAGCCATTACAGGAAATAAGCTTCTTTATTCCGTAGAAGGACATGCCAGTATCACGTTGACGCTTGACACTTACTCGCACGTTTTACCGTTCATGCAGTAACCGGCCTCAGAGAAGTTAGAAAATATCCTGTTTAAGAAAACTGGCACACAATAAGCGGGTTTTCAGAGGTTGGCGCACTATAGGCACACACAACAAGAAAGGGCGGCCGCTTGGCTGCCCTTAACTTATTGAAACTGTTGATACACCCGGTAGGGCTCGAACCTACGACCTTTTGATTCGAAGTCAAACGCTCTATCCAACTGAGCTACGGGTGCGTGTCGAAGCGTGACGCGCGGGAGGATAACATAGAGGCGGCAGAATCGATTAATGCGAGGGATTCGTCGCGGCTTATTTGATTAAGCCCGCCTGGAATTCATGGCGGATGAAGCGTACGAGGCCGCCTATTTGTTCGGGGGTGAGCCGTTTTTCGAAGGCGGGCATGCCGTCGCCGCCTTTGGCGATCTGGCGTGCGAACTGCGCGTCGGTGTGGTTAAGGCCGTGGCCTGATTTGAAGCTGGGCACTTTGAGCGTGCCGCCGTCGCCCATGTCAACCTCGCCGCCTTCGCCGGTCTCCTTGTGGCAACGGACGCAAGTGGCGTTGTAGGTGGTGCGCGCCGTGGCGAATTCGTCGGTGGGCGCGGCGGCCGTCGTCGTAGGGGTCGCGTTCGTGGCGGCGGCGTTCGTGCTGACGGCGTTCGTGTTGCTGGTTGGAAGAGTGTTGTTCGTGGTCGCGCAGGCGATGGCGAAAGCGGTGACGGCGGAGAGGAGCAACGCGAGTTTGAGATGCTTCATTGAAAGAGTGTCTCCAAAAAAAGGCAGTCGGATGAAACGCGGTGAGTATAACCGAGCGGCGTGGGCGTTTGAAAGATGGGAAGGCGCGACGAATGGTGACGCCATTCGTCGTGCGCCCGAAAGATGTGTTCGGACGGCACACGGATGCGCCTGTGGCGTGTGGTAGCGGATGCGTTCGCCTGGCGAAGTCTCACTCCGTCTGCGCGTTGAGATAATAGTCAACGAGAGACTGGAAGCTCTTCTTATCGCCCGCCGTTAAATTGATGAACTCTACTCCGAGGCCGACCTTCTCCAGATGGTAACGAACTTCGGCGCGGATAATGCGCTCGCCTTTGTTGGAGAGGAAGAAGCGGATGTAGACGGTGGTCAGCGGGGGCGCGGCTTCTCCGGTCTGGATGAAGCAGCCGCCGATGCTGAAACTCGTGATGCGATCATGTTTGAGGCATTCCGGCGTCAGTCCCCAGTAAACCGGGATCGACGCTTTCACGCGCGGGTGTCTGCGTTTTTCAATCATATGATGAGGGGTGGCTCGTGAGGCGCGTATAACTTTGGGCGCAAGCCTCCAGGACTTTCGCCGATCTCTTTCACGAAATTATAACGCGACGAAAAATGTTCATTGAGGGCGCGTGTGCGCGTGCGCGTGAGTGGGGCGAAACATAGCGAGGCCGCGCGGGGCTTGGCCGGAAGCGCCCGCCGCCATTTGCAATCTCCCACGCTTCGCCGCACAATAGTCGTGCGCCGTTTTGGAGTCCGCAACTTACAATCTTCCCGACACGCGCGACGAGCGACGCACCCGACGCAATTATTTTAAGGATGAAAGCCCAATGAGTACCGACAACGTGCAGCCGCCTGCCCCTCCGCGCTCCTCTCTGCGCCTTGCCGACCGCGACGAGCGCATCGAACAGGTGAAGACAACACTGCCGCGCCAGTTCGTCACCTTCACGTTCTACCGCGTGCGCCCCGAATGGCGTCTGCTCGAAGAGGCCGAGCGGGAACGCGGCAGGCGTGAGTTTATCGAAGCGCTCGAAGAGTTTCGCGGCCAGTTGTTGATTCACACTTACTCAATCGCCGGCTTGCGCTCGAACGCAGACCTGATGATCTGGCGCATCGGCTACTCGCTCGATCCGATTCAGGAGATGACGGCGCGCCTCAACCGCACCGGCCTCGGACGCTATTTGGAGGCGACGCAATCGTTCCTCTCCATGACGAAGCGTTCGATGTACATTGACAAGGACAACCCCGAGCACGTCGAAGACCGCCTGCACATCGTGCCCGGCCAATCGAATTATTTGTTCGTCTATCCGTTTGTCAAAACGCGCGACTGGTATTCGCGCTCGGTCGAAGAACGGCAAGAGATGATGGACGAGCACATTCGCATCGGCTCGAAGTATCGCTCCGTCAAACTACACACGACCTACTCGTTCGGCCTCGACGATCAGGAGTTCGTCGTCGCGTTCGAGACGGACGAACCGGCGGACTTCCTAGACCTCGTGCAGGAGTTGCGCGAGACGAAGGCCAGTAGTTTCACCCTGCGCGACACGCCGATGTTCACCTGTCGCCAGCGCCCTCTCGCCGAATGCCTCGAAGCGCTGGGCTGACGCCGAAGCGAGATCACCGTCTCTGAGGAAGAGTAGAAATCAACGGCCGTCCGCGCGCGCGGCGATGTGGCAGGCGACGAGAGAGTCGTTCAGCCGTCGCCGCGTTTTTGCGTCTCCGCGTCTCCGTCCGAAAACCCGCCTTCGTTCGTCTTCAGAAATTTTCAAGCGTGCTTTCTCGCCGCGACTGTGGCTGAGCCTCTGGATGGTGTGCTTGTCTGTCTCAGGCGCGAAAGTTTTTTCGCAGCCAACTATCAATAGAGGCGCGCCCCGCGAATATCTCTGGTACGAGGCGGAGAACATGCGCGGCTTCTCGGTTGATGCGTTGAACGCGCCCGTGTCGAATCCTTCCTGGGCGCTGCTCGCGCGCGCGCAGTCGCCGGGGTGGGGGATGAACGGGCCGGGCGTGTCTGCGGAATGGTCGCAGGGCGGCGAAAGCGAATGGAACTCTGCGGCGGCCAGCGCAGACGAGACGCGCGCAGTGATTTATCAGGACATAGAGATTCCGCGCGCCGGGCAATACAAAATCTGGGTGCGTTATGCCGACTGGCTCGGCCGGACGGAAAACTTCACCCTGCGCATCACGCAGGGCACGCGCGAAGTCTTTCGCCGCGAGTTCGGCGCGGAAGCGCGACTCGCGCCGCACGATGAGACGGGAATGTACTGGGGCTGGGCGTTCGTCTGGGATGCGAGCGTGGTCGGCGCGATCTCTAAGGGCGCGGCGCGCGTCTCGCTTGAGATCGAACGCGAGGCGGGCGCGCGCCGCCACGTCGATTGTTTTCTGCTCACGAACGATCTCGCCTACATCCCCGAAGGCCGCAGCAAACCGGACTTCGCGAGCATGCGCGTGCTCAGAGAATTCTCCGCGCGGCAAACTCGACTGACGCCCCTCCTCGAAGCGGACGCGACGGGGCGAACGCCCGCCGCATGGCAGCGCCCGCTCATCGCCGGCAGAGATTTCGTGATGCCCTGGAACATCGCGCCGGAGTTCTGGACGCTGCTCGACAAGCCGCCCGCCGAACGCCCGCTCTACCCGTTCAACGCCGAACCGCTCGAAGAATTCATCGCCAAATACAAGGGCGCGCGCGACGTGCCGCTGTTCTCGTCGCCGCTCGTCGTGCCGGTCATCACACTCGACCAACTGGCGATCTATGTGCGGGAGGGCAGTCCCTTCCTGCGCCACCTGCGCGAGACGCGCGTGCCCTTCGCCGTCGTCATCAACTACAGTCAGGCGACGATGTCTGCGGAACGCGGTCAGGCCGCCTGGAAACTTCTGACGGGCGAACTCAAAGATCAATTCATCGGCTGGATTTCCGGCGAGAGCATCGGCTACGTGTGGAACGCGGGCGAAGTCGGCGCAATGAAACTCACGCCCGCCATGTCGCGCCGCGAACTGCTCGAAGCCTATAGAGTCTTTTACACGCGCACGCTCGGACGGAAATGGAGCAATCTGTTTCACACCCAGACCGGCGCGATGTGGGACAAACTCATCGCCGCGCAATCCACTTCCAGCACCGCCTACGCGCACGCGCTCGGACGCTGGGGCGCAAAAATGATCGCCCTTGAAACTTCGGCCGTGCAGCCGTCGGTCGCGATGCGCGTCGCCTTCGCGCGCGGCGCGGCCAGACAATACGGCGCGTCGTTCCTCTATTACCACGCGCCGAACTTCGGCGACACCGCCACCACCTTCACCGAGCGACAGAACTTCGCCGGGCCGCGCCATTTCTTCCACACGCGCTACGGCACGACGATGGGGCCGTCGCTCTCCTGGTATCGCAAAACTTATTACCTCTATTACATGGCGGGCGCGTCGGCCATCTACCTCGAACAAGGCCACGATCAGTTTTTCAAACCCGCGCCCGGCGAGCATCCCTTCCAACTCAACCCGCTCGGCCGCATCACGAACGAGTTCCTCAACTTCGCCGGGCGACACACGGCACGCGGCACGCCTTACACGCCCGTCGCCTTCCTGCTCGACCCGGCGCACGGTTGGGACATGACCGACTACCCGCAGTGGGCTTTCGGCGTCTCGCCGCCCTCGCGCCACGATAGAGCTTTGCGCGAACTCTTCGGCGCGGCCTATTACCCCGCGCCCGTCAACGAGGGCGAACCGGCGACGGCCGACCGGCAGTTTTTCACGAGCGGCATCTTCGGCGACATCTTCGATGTGGTCGTCGCCTCCGACGAGGGGCGCGCGGGCGTAGATTCATACCGCGCCGTCGTCGCCGCCGGACGCCTCGACTGGACGCCCGCGTGGACGGAGCAACTCAAAAGCTACGTGCGCAAGGGCGGCGTTGTCGTCCTCAATGCCGCGCAGGCGAAGAATCTGCCCGAAGACTTGCTCGGCGTGCGCCTCGTCGGCGCGACCGCGGAGGCCGACGATGCGAAGTGCCTTTTGCCGGACGAAGCGGGCGCGAATCTGCGCAGCGGCGTCTACGCTTACGAACGCATCGAACGGCGCGGCGCACAGGTGTTGATGCAGACGGCGAAGGGCGATCCGCTCGTCACCTCTTTCAGCTACGGGCGCGGGCGCGTCATCTTCTGCGCCGTGCCCGACCTGCTCGGCCTAGACGAGAGGCTCGCGCCCGCCGCCGCGCATCTCTTCGCGCATCTCTTCGCGGAGGCAACCCCCGTGCGCGTCCGCGGCGACGTGCAGAGACTCTTCAACCGCACCGAGCGCGGCTGGTTCGTCACGCTCATCAACAATCGCGGCGTCAACAAGTCGCAGCAGGGCTTGGCGCAGGTTGACCGCAACGCGGCCGTCGAAGTCACGCTCTCGCTCACGCGCGGCCGCATGATCCGGCAGGCGCGCGAGTGGACGCTCGACGCGCCGCTTGAGACGAAGCGCGTCGCGGGCGAAAGCACGGTGCGGATCAGCGTCCCACCCGGCGACGTGAAGATCGTTGAACTCGTCGAGCAGCGTTAGCTTCGATGCGGGGGCAGGCCGGACACGCGCGCACCGGGGGCGGGCGATTGCATTTCTTCAGACAGTTCTTTTAGGATAGCGCGTCTTACGAATCTTCAACGTTTCAATTATTCGAGCATGAGGGTCGCACGTAAATATTTCGTCAGCGGGGAAGTGCAGGGGGTCGGCTATCGTTTCTTCGCGCAGCGCGTGGCGGCGCGGCATCAGGTGGTCGGCTACGTGCGCAACCTCGCCGACGGGCGCGTCGAAGTTTTGGCCGAAGGCTCGCCGGAGTGCATCGAGGGCTTCAAAGACGACCTCGCCGCCGGCCCCCTTTCGGGTCGCGTCGAACAGGTCGAAGAACTCAGTCTCGAACCGACGGGCTCATACGTCGCCTTCCGTATCGAAAGGTAAAAAAACGTCCGTCGTCCGTGGTCAGTTGTTTGTGACGGCCACGGCAGCTACTAAAGTTAGACTGGAACAACTGGCGGCGGACGAAGAACAACGGACAACTGATAAACTTATGGAGAATCTCAAAAAACTGATCCGCGAAGTGCCGGACTTCCCTAAGCCCGGCATCAATTTCTACGACATCACGACGCTGCTCAAGCACCCGGAAGGCTTGCGTCTCACGGTTGACGCGCTCTCGGCGGAGTTCACGAATGAGAAGGTTGACGTGGTGCTCGGCATAGAGGCGCGCGGCTTCATCTTCGCGCCCGCGCTGGCCTATCACTTGAACGCGGGCTTCGTGCCCGTGCGCAAGCCCTCGAAACTGCCCGCCGAGACGGCGCAGATTTCTTACGCGCTCGAATACGGCGAAGACACGCTGGAGATTCACCGCGACGCCGTGGGCGCAGGCCATCGCGTCATCATCGCAGACGACCTGCTCGCCACAGGCGGCACGGCGAAAGCGGCGGTTGATCTGGTCGAGAGTCTGGGGGGCGTGGTCGCCGGGCTGGTCTTCGTGGTCGAACTCGAATTCCTCCCCGGCCGTGAAAAACTGGCGGGCTACGACGTGCGCTCGCTCATCAAGTATCAATCCTGAGCGCGCTGGACTGAGGTTGAGACATCTGCTAACTTCCTGTGCATGCTCCCGTAGCTCAGCTGTATAGAGCGTCCGCCTCCTAAGCGGAAGGTCGCGCGTTAGAATCGCGCCGGGAGCACCAGTCTTCTTCTCCCTTTATCCACGCAGGCCAAAACGTACAGACGAAAGGTTCATTCCTTGTCGCCGCCTCGGCTGCCAGCGCCGATGTGCGAGACGGCGGAGGCGGAGAGGAAGCCGAGCAGCGAGCCGAGCACGATATTGAAAGACTGTTGGCCGAGCGCCTCTTTCTTCTTGTGCTCGGCGGCCTCGTCTTTGAGCACGTCGATGATGAAGGCTTTCGTGGCTTCGTCCGTGATGGCGACGGCATAAGAATCGACGGAACGATTCAGGGCAGGGTTCACATCGCGGCTGAAGAAGGCGACGTAGCCCGTGCCGATGAACAGCGCGAGATAGACGACCAGTATCGCCCACCACAACTTGCTGCGCGTGCTCAAAGTCATCTCCGGCACTTTGGCTTCCGTGATGGCGTTGACGGGTTCGGGTTGCGGCGTATTCTCGTCGGGCATGGACTCATCTCCTCCGGCTCGTGAGGGGTGTGCAGTGCGACAACGCAGGGCAGCTTAATACATCGAACGCTTCGTGTACACGAACAATGTGAATCTCATTTTAGAGAGTGGGAAACAGGGTGGGCGCTTAAACGTTTCGCGCATCCGTCAGACCCGCACGCCAAACACGACCATCACGAAAGCCAGCACGATACCCGCAATCAGCAACGCAAAACCAACTTCAAGATTGCGCTGTTTTTCTTCCAACAACTCCGACGCCCTGTCCCTGATGTCGCTCGGCGAACGCAAGTTGATTCTCATGATGTCTGTTTTCAACACGCGCAGACAGTAATAGGTCGCGCCCACCCACGGGATCAGAGGCACAATGAACAGAGCCTTATTATGAACCTCCATGTTTTCGGGGATAAACTTGGCGAAGCCCAAAATGCCCAGATAGACGGTCTGCAACAGACCCAGAGCTTTAATCAACTCACTCGCCGCGCTGCGCACGCCCGGCACGGAGTCTTCCAACATCTTCGCCCCGTGCGCCAGCCACAAATCGTCATCCGGCGCAGAGGCCGGGCTATCATAAATCTTCTCTACAGGGTTCCGTCCGCCCGCCACAACCGCCCTCTCTTCCATAGCTTCAGCCATAGCGCGCCTCCACAGCATCGGCAAGGATGCTACTGACTCGCATCTTCAACCATCCTTCGCGTCACGATCACTTTCCCCACACACTCACGACAAGGCAAGACGGTTCGCTCAGGCGCGAGAGAAGCAGCATTCATCTCTCTCGCTACCGGAACCGTCAGCATGACCTCATCCACATCCACCGCGTTGACATGCTTATTCACCCCATTGCACCTGACTTTAATTATCTGCCCCATGCCGTGTCCCTCCGAAAGCCCAATCGGGTTAGAGCGGGTCGCCGTTTCTTATCCATCAACACACATGCCGCAACACATCATTATTACTTCACCCAATCCGGCACATCTTCGCTCGTGGCCCCTTTCCATGCCGCCCCAAAGTTTTCTTCGCCCCACTTAGCGCGAAGTTCTTTGAGAACATTTAAAGCAGTTCCAGCATAAGGTGATTGTTGCTCTATGAAAATACTTAGAGCAGATAGAAGAGGGTCGAACGCTTCATCATAACGTCCTACAACAACTAATAGCTTTCCGATTTGACCAAGCGAACTGGCAATGCCTGAGCGGTTACCAAGTTCTTCTTCAATCTTCAGCGAATGGTTGTAATACTCCAACGCTTTCTCGTAATCGTCACGAGACTCATGAATCCTGCCGATTTGATGAAGCGAACTGGCAATGCCTGAGCGGTTGCCAAGTTCTTCATTAATCTTCAGCGAATGATTGTAATACTCCAACGCTTTTTCGTAATCGCCGCGATACTGATGAATCCTGCCGATTTGATGAAGCGAACTGGCAATGCCTGAGCGGTTGCCAAGTTCTTCTTCAATCTTCATGGAATGGTTGTAATACTCCAACGCCTTTTCATGATCACCACGATACTGATGAACCATGCCGATCTGATGAAGCGACCCCGCGATACCTGAGCGATAGCCAAGTTCTTCTGCCATCTTTAGCGAACGGTCGTAATACTCCAACGCTTTATCATAATCGCCGCGATTCTCATGAATCAGGCCAATTTGATGAATCGATCCAGCAATACCCGACTGGTCGCCAAGTTCTTCTGCCATCTTTAGCGAACGGTCGTAATACTCCAACGCTTTATCATAATCGCCACGTAAGTAATGAATGTTGCCAATTTGATGAAGCGAATTAGCAATCCCTAAGCGGTTACCAATTTCTTCTTTAATCTTCAGCGAACGGTTGTAATATTCCAGCGCTTTTTCGTAATCGCCACGAGACTGTATTAAATATCCAAAGTTGTGCAAGATTGCCCCAGTTCCTTCTGCATCTAGTTTATCGAATAATCGGCGATGTTGACCTTCCAAATACTGGCCGAATCCCCAACGAGCTAAAAGCGACGTTACTCCTATCAAAAGACTTGCAGCGTCGTTGAAATCTTCGGCTTCCATAAGTAATTCAAAGGCTTCCATCTCCATCCATATTGCGGCTTGAGTTTTGTCCTCCCGTTTAGTCAATTTAGTAAGGTTAGTGTAGAACGCGGCGGCATCACGTAAACGCTCCCGCCACGTTTCGCCCTGCTGCTTGTCGTAGCAGAAGTCGCGCACAAGAGTGTGAATAGATAGCTCTTTTGGTTGGCCGTCTTCCTGCACCGGCGTGAGCAAGCCCCATTCAATCAATTCCTTGATCGGACGGGTTAAGTCTTCGGATTGTCTACTTTCAGGAAGAAGTCCTTCAAGCATGTTCAAAATTTCTGCCTTATCTAACGATTTCCATTCTTCGGGTAATTCATCTCGTCCCTTTTCTAAAACTTCTGCCGCATACGAAACCTTTGTGCCCATGACCCATTCTGCCGCTTCGTAAGGGACGGATTCGCGGAATGCTGCGAGGCGGTTGAGGAGTTCGCGGCTGCGTTCGGAAAGTTGCGCGTAGTTGAGTTCGATGGCTAAGAATGCGCGCAGTTCGGCGTGAATGTTCCTGGCCTCGATGAGCGCGCGGCTGAGGGGTTGGTGATTGCAATAGCGGTCGAGCGTGACGAGGGCGTATGGATGGCCGCCGAAGGTGTTCAATGCTTCGAGTTTTTCCGTGTGGGAGGCGGCGGCTAGATGTTGCAGCTTTTGCATCAGGCTCAAGGCTTCGGGGCGGCTTAAATCTTCGAGCGGCAGTGATTGGATGCT
>DASVPS010000043.1:0-4627 GCA_036389555.1 Pyrinomonadaceae bacterium | reverse complement strand
CGGCGGGACGCGACCTCTATCTCGCCCTCGACCCGGCGGCCAGCGAGTTTTACGACGGCAAGCAGTACGTCTTCAAAAAATCCGACAAACGAAAACTGTCGAGCGATGAAATGGTCGCTTACTGGAAGTCGTGGGTCGAGCAATACCCGATCATCTCCATCGAGGACGGCATGGCCGAGAACGACTGGGACGGCTGGAAGACTCTGACGGACGAGGTGGGACGGCGCGTGCAACTCGTCGGCGACGATCTGTTTGTGACCAACACGGACTTCCTGCGGCGCGGCATCGAACGCGGCGTCGCCAACTCGATCCTGATCAAGGTCAACCAGATCGGCACGCTCACCGAAACGCTCGACTGCATCGAACTGGCGCGCACACACCGCCACACAGTCATCATCTCGCACCGTTCGGGCGAAACGGAGGACACCTTCATCGCAGACCTCGCCGTCGCCACCAACGCCGGGCAGATCAAGACGGGGTCGCTTTCACGCAGCGACCGCATCGCCAAGTACAACCAACTCCTGCGCATCGAAGAAGACCTGCGCACCTCTGCGCGCTTCCCCGGCATGGGTGCGTTCTATCAACTGGAACTCGACGCCCCGGCGAAGTCGGCCTCGAAGGCGAGCGGCGACCACAAAGGCACTTCGAAGAAAGCGCGTGCCGCGAAGAAGTAGAGATCAATTTTCGAAGGAGATCGTAAGTTGTCCGTCAAACAAGCAGGCCCGCTCGCGCTCGTCGTTCTCGACGGCTTCGGCTACAGCCCGGCGCGCGAGGGCAACGCCATCGCGCAAGCCTCAATGCCGTTCTACGACGAGATTCTGGAGAAGTACCCGCACACGCTCGTGCAGGCGTCGGGCGAATGCGTGGGCTTGCCCGCAGGCATCATGGGCAACTCCAACGTCGGCCACCTCTGCCTCGGCGCGGGGCGCGTGCTGCGCACGGACGTGGAGCGCATCAACTACGAGATCAAGTCGGGCGAGTTTCGGCAAAACGAAGTTCTCAACCGCGCGTTGGACAACGCCCTCGAAAATAATCGCGCGCTGCATTTGATGGGGCTGCTCTCCGACGGCCTCGTGCATTCGTCGCAGGAACATCTCTACGCGCTCCTCTCGCTGGCGCACGACAAGGGCTTGCAGCGCGTCTACGTCCACTGCTTCCTCGACGGGCGCGACACGCCGCCGATGTCCGCCTACGGCTACGTCGAAGCGTTGCAGGTGCGGTGCGCGGAGATCGGCTGCGGGCGTATCGCATCGGTCTGCGGGCGCTACTACGCAATGGATCGAGACAAGCGTTGGGAGCGCACCGAGCGCGCCTACAGGATGTTGACGAGAGGCGAAGGCGCGCGCGTGATCGACCCGGTGGCGGCCATCAAGGAGTCTTACGAGCGCAGTTTGTCGGACGAGTTCATCGAGCCGACGGTCGTCACGCGCGCGCGCGAAGAGGGCGATCCGGTGGCGACGATCGAGGACGGCGACTCCGTTATCTTCTTCAACTTCCGCGCCGACCGCGCCCGACAGATCACGGCCGCGCTCACGCAATCGGGCTTCGACGGCTTCGACGTGTCCGGTCGCCCCGCCGTCCGGTACGTCTGCTTTTCCGAGTACGACAAGACGTTTGAACTGCCCGTGGCTTTCCCGAAGACGCAGCCTTCCAACATTCTGGCCGACGTGTTCGCCTCGGTCGGCGTGCGCAACTACCGCATGGCCGAAACCGAGAAGTACGCGCACGTCACATACTTTTTCAACGGCGGCACGGAGCGCGAATACCCGCACGAGCGTCGCCTGCTCATCCCCTCGCCCAAAGTGGCGACCTACGATCTCGCGCCGGAGATGTCGGCCTTCAAACTGACGGACAAAATTCTGCGCGCCATCGAAGAGGGCGAGACCGACGCCTTCATCGTCAACTTCGCCAACCCCGACATGGTCGGCCACACCGGCAACCTCGCAAAGACCATCGAGGCCGTCCAGCACGTCGACACCTGTCTGGGCTGGATCATGCGCGCCATGCGGACGGCGCGCGGCCGCATCCTCATCACCGCAGACCACGGCAACTGCGAGCAGATGATCGACCCCACGACCGGCCAGCCGCACACCGCGCACACCACCAATCTCGTCCCTTTCCACCTCATAGACGAAGCCGCGCGCGGCCTCAAACTTCGCGAAGGCGGCGCGCTCGAAGACGTAGCCCCGACCATGCTCGGCCTCCTCGGTTTGGAGAAGCCCGCCGAGATGACCGGGCGCGATTTGCGCGAACTCTAAACCGGCGGAACCCGACATATACGGCGGTCGCAAAGGTTATGAGGAAGGTTTTAGTGATCGGCTCCGGCGGCGCGGGCAAAAGCACCTTCGCCCGGCGTTTGGGAAAAATCATTAAGGTCGAAGTCATTCATCTCGATTCCCTCTACTGGAATTCGGATTGGGTCGAGACGCCGAAGGCCGTGTGGTTGCAGACGGTCGCAGAGTTGGTGCAGCGCGATGCGTGGATCATGGACGGGAATTATTCCGGCACGTTCGACGTGCGGGTCAAGGCTTGCGACACGTTGATCTTTCTGGACATGCCGCGTCTCGTCTGCCTGTGGCGCGTGCTGAAGCGGCGGGTGGCCTATCGCGGTAAAAGCAGGCCGGACATGGCCGCCGGGTGTCCCGAACAATTAGACTGGGAATTCACGCGCTGGGTGTGGGATTATCCGAAGAGCAGTAAGTCTAAAATAATCGAATGGATGCGAGAGAACTCTGGAAGTAAAAACGTGGTCTGGCTGCGTTCGCCCTCCGAGGTGGAAAGTTATTTGGCCGGCCTACAGAAGACTGTGTTTGCAGACGAGCGGCGATGAGCATCACAAAGGCGGCACAACAGTATTTGAAACGTTTGGAACACCGTCTCCAACAGGCGCGCGTGGCGGCGGGGCGAGATCGCTTTTCCAACTTTGGCGAGGAACGGATCGTGCGGAAGTACGTCGCGGAGTTGCTCCCGAAGGGCGCGAGCCGGACGGCCGTGGACATCGGCGCGGGCGACGGCGTGCGCGGCTCAAATACCTACGCGCTGTTTCGAGAGGGTTGGCGCGGCGTCGGGTTCGAGGGCAGCAATCGCAAGGTTTGCAAACTGGCGGCGGCTTATAAACATTACCCTTCGGTGTCGGCCGCGAAGTGCATCGTCACGCCGTCGAACGTCGTGCCGCTCCTTAAAGCCTACGACATCGAGCGTGAGTTCGGCGTGCTCTCGCTCGACATAGACAGTTACGACTACTGGGTGCTCGATGCCGTGCTCTCGGAGTTTCGCCCGCGCGTGGTGGTGACGGAGATCAACGAGAAGATACCGCCGCCGATCCGGTTCGTGGTGAATTACGACCCCGCGTTTCAGATGACGCACCACTTCTTCGGCTACAGCATCCAGAGCCTCGCAGACCTGGCCGCGCGCCACGATTACGCCATTCTTGAAGTGGAGTATAACAATGCGTTTCTCGCGCCGCGCGAGTTGCCCGGCGTGCGCACGCTCGACGCGGCGACGGCCTACCGGCGGGGCTACCTTGAGCGCCCCGACCGCCGCGAGAAGTTTCGCGCGAACGCCAACATGGAGATATTGCACACGCTCAGCCCGGCCGAGGCGGTGAAATTTCTGGACGAGTTTTACGCGCAGCATCGAGGCAAGTATGAGTTGAGCGCGGGCGAAGCAGTGGGCGACGCGGCGGCCGGGCGAGAGTCGCCGCCGGAGACTTATTCGCGTGCGGACGAGTCCGTGCAGGAGACGGCGCGCTAATTAGTCGCCGACCGAGCACATGGAGGAGAGTACAGACGGTGTGGTTAATCCAGTGGGCGAAGTCGCGTTCGGAACAAAACCCGTTCGGCGTGCCGATTCCTAATTTCGCGCAGGTCACTAAGACGATCTACAGGGGCGCGCTGCCGGACGAGGAAGGTTATCGCGGCCTCATCGAGAAAGTAGGTGTCGAGCGCGTGTGCAGCATCATCGAGCACGAGGTGCGCGCCGACCGCGAACGCGCGCTCGCCGCCGGGATCAAAGAATGGCGACACATCGCCTTCTCCGACCGCGACGCGCCCGCGCCCGCGCAGGTGCGCGAGTGGCTCGACTACATCCGCACGGCCGACACGCACGGCGCGCTCTTCACACACTGCCGCGGGGGCAGGCATCGCACCGGCATGCTCATCGCCGTCTATCGCGTCACGGACTGCGGCTGGACGAAGGAACAGGCGTTCGGCGAAATGCAGAAATACGGCTGGTACAGCGCGCTCGGCCATCGCCCCTTGCGCGACTGGTTCTTCTACGAATTCGACCCGAAAGACTACGAACGGAAGAATTGATTCATTGATTCATTGGTTCATCGGTTCAATGAATCAATGAATCAATGAATCAATGAATCAATCTCTTCACTTCTCTTCACTGATTCGTTTCAACGTGTCGAGGCGGGCGCGGATGGCTCTGGTGAAAATGGCGATCTCTTCAACGGTCGCGCCGCTGGCGCTGAGGCCGTCGCGGAGTTGCGCGTCCGTGATGCGCCCGATGTACTGGTGTAGCCAGCGCACGTCTTCGACGCTGATCTCCTCGCGCGCTTCCGCCGTGCGCTGGCCGATGTAGTTCCAGCGGACGAGGCCGTTCTCGACGCCGGCGACGAACT
>DASVPS010000042.1:0-5523 GCA_036389555.1 Pyrinomonadaceae bacterium | reverse complement strand
GCGGATTGCGGATTAAAGAAATCTCCTTCTTCTAATCCGCAATCCGCAATCCGCATTCCGCAATTGAAGAATTCGCATTCCGCAATTCCCCACAGACGCTCCGGCAGACGCACGCGAGACGCACGCACGCCAGCCCGCCTGCTATACATCTCTCCGCGCATGATTTCGCCGCTCTGATCCGCAGGCTCCGCCCACAAACCCGACTACTGGATGAGGGTCACAGTCAGCTTGATCTCACAGCCCATCCCCTCGCACGGGGTCGTCATGGACTTGCCTGAGTCTCAGGTGAATTCGTTCATCGTCAAATTGTGGTCGGAGGCCGCGACCGGCAGCGGCCGAACTGAGCGCGTGAAATGGCACGGCCACATTACGCACGTCCCCGACGGCGCGCGGCGTTATCTCAAAGACCTCGATGAGATCAAACTTTTCATCGAGCCGTATCTGGCGGAGATGGGCGTGGAGGTAGGCCGGCGCCGTCGCCGGCGTCTGAAACATTGGCTCAGACGCTTCACGATCAACCCGGTCGGGCACGATTGAGCGGCGCGCCCTGCGGATTTGATCCGGGGCGGACATCGCACGGTTATTTTGTCAACTTATAGATGGCTAGTTATGAGGCAATTGCGGCGGCGGGGCAGGCCATCATCGGACTGCTGGGCGATGCATGCCCGAAGCCCGAATTCGAGGGCGCGCGTTTCAGCCTCTACCAGATCAAAGATTTCCTGTCGCCGATGGAGGAAGGGCTGTCGCTGTTCCTCTATCGCGTCGCGGTCAACGGCTCGCGGCGCAACTTGCCGCCCACGACGGGCGCGGACGGCCGCCGCTATCGTCCGCCGCTCCCGCTCGACCTTCATTACATGCTGACGGCGTGGGGCAAGACGGCGGAGAAGCAGCACCTTCTGCTCGGCTGGGCGATTCGCATGTTGCAGGACGTGCCCGTGCTGCACGCCAGTTTATTGAACGACTACGCCGCCGCCGCGGAAACTTTCCGTCCGGGCGAAACCATCGAGATCATCCTAGACCCTTTGAACCTGCAAGACATGTCGAATCTGGCGACGCTCACGAAACTGAACCCGCCGCTCTCCGTCACCTACGTCATCCGCATGGTGTCGGTCGAGTCGAAGATCGCGCTCGTCGAGGCCGAGCCGGTGCAGACGCGCGCCTTCGATTTCGGAAAGGTGCGCGCGTGATGGCTGTCAACCCCGTCCAGATTCTTGAACGCCTGACGCTCGTCGCGCCGCTCGGCCTGCGCTTTCACGATGCGGCGACGGGCGAGCGAGTCGGCGGCGGACTCACCGTGACGGTCTATCCGGCGAACAACAGCGCGCGGCGCGTCGAAGCCTTCGTCAATCGTTCGGGGACATACGTGCTGCACCATGCGCCGGGGCTCAGAGAGTTTGAACAGGGCGCGGGCGACGATGAGTTCTGGCAAAACTTGCCGCCACCGCAGGCATTCGTCGTCGAGGTGGTTGACGAGGAGAGACGCTTTCAGCCTTTCCGGTTCGAGGCGGAACTGCCCGCCCCGCGCGGCCTCTTCAACTGGCTGTCGCCCTTAGAGCCTTCGCCGCCCGCCGACGCCGCGCGGAGCATTCCGCTCTATTCAGCACCGGCGCGCCCGCTCGGTTCCGGCATGGCCGTCGTCCGCGCCGACCTGTGGAACGCGCAGGCGAACGCGCCCGCCGCATGGGCTGTCGTCGAAGCGCGTCTGGACGGCCAACTGCACGCGCGCGGCCTGAGCGACGGGCGGGGAAGCATCGCCCTCATCTTTCCCTATCCGAAGCCGACCGATTCGCCGCTCTCGTCGCCGCTCTCGTCGCCGCCGGTCAACAAAAACGTGCCGCTCCTTGAACAGACGTGGGAGTTGACCCTGAACGCCGGTTACGCCCCAACCGACTTGTCTGCCGCGGCGAAGCCGGCACCGCTCCCGGATTTGCGCGCCGCGCTCGACCAACTCAATGCGCCGCCCGCCGTGCTCTGGGCTGACCTCGGCGCGCAGGTTGAACTGGCGGGCGTGACCCTGAAATACGGACAGGAACTAATTTTAAAGTCGCAGGATTCGATCACCGTTTCACCGCCGGCTCCGCAGTCGGTGCTGTTCATTACCCCGGCGGGTTCACCGCCCTGAAGGAGGAGTCATGCCTGAATATCTCGCTCCCGGAGTGTACATCGAAGAGACCTCGTTCCGTGCCAAGTCCATCGAAGGCGTGAGCACGACCACGACTGGCTTCGTCGGCGCGTCGCGCTTCGGCCCGGTTGATCTTGAGCCGGACATTATCACCGGTCTCGTCGAGTTCGAGCGCATCTACGGCGACCGGCAGAAACTTGAATTTGATGGCGGCGTGAAGATGCACAACTATCTCTGGCACGCCGTCCGCGCCTTCTTTGAAGAGGGCGGCAAGCGAATCTACATCGGGCGCATCTTCCGCCCGCTCGTCAGCACGGGCGACACGGACGGCGTGGAGAACGTCTACAAACGCCCCAGCGCGAACATCCTCGAAGACGACCCGAGCCTGAACGGCACGCTCTATTCCGACGGCCACGCGCGTGCCTGGATGTATCAGGACTCGGTGGCGAAACTGGCTGCCGATTCCGTGCTGATACGCGCTCGCTTCCCCGGCGCGGCGGGCAACGTGCGCGTCCGCATCACAGTCAAACTCGGCCAGAACATACTGGTGCAAGACCCTCGGAAAACGGGCGAGCCGGAACACCTGTCGGTCAAGGCTCTGCGCGACTTCGACACCGTCTGGTTGAGCAACGTGACGAGCCCGATTGAAAGCCCGCCGGGCAGCGGCGGCTTCCGCCTCGCGCATTACGACGAAACCGAGCAGACGTGGATTTTCGGCGACACGGCGACCACCACGTCGAACGACCTGAGGCTCAACACGCCCTCCGGTTCGGGCTTCAACGCGCTCAGCGTAGATCAGGGCGATCAGGTGAGAGTGGCGACGCTGACCGTCTCCGTCACCTCGGCCGACGGCTCGACGACGAACGTCTGGGACAACATCGCGCTCGACCCGAAACACGAAAACACCTTCGGCACGCCCGATTCCATCCGCGACGCTTTCTCGCAGAATCCGAGCAGCCTCTCGCAGGCGCGCACGCTCCCCATCGTCGTCCTCGTCGGCGACGGCCTCGCGACCGGCGTCGAATTGATCCAGACGCTCATCGCCTACGGCACGAGTTCCGCGTCGAACGAGAGTTTGAGCGACAATCTCTTGAACAACCTCGACTCGACCGACAGCGAACGCAGCGTGGAGATTCTCCTGACCGGCGGCAACGACGGCCAACTGCCCGGCGCAGAGGAATACACGGGCAACATCGACGCGCAGACCAACGCCAAGTTCGGCCTCGTCTCCTTCGAAGACCTGGAAGACATCTCCATCGTCGCCGCGCCCGGCGCGACGGCCAACTACAAAGACCGCATTCCCGAAGCGACGGCCATCGTCAACGCGCTCATCGCCCACGCCGAGCGGATGCGTTATCGCATCGCCGTGATCGACAGCGGCGACGATCAAGCCATCTCGGAAGTGCGCGCCATGCGCGCCAAGATCGATTCCAAGTATGCGGCCTTCTACTACCCTTGGATTCGCGTGCTCGACCCCGTGACGAACAGCGAGATCAACCTGCCGCCGAGCGGTTTCGTCGCAGGGATTTACGCCCGCAACGACATCAACCGCGCCGTCTACAAAGCGCCCGCCAACGAGGTGGTCAACCTCGCCATCGGCTTCGAGAAGATGCTCAACCGCGCGCAGCAGGAAGTGTTGAACCCGGAAGGCATCAACTGCTTCCGCTTCTTCGAGGGGCGCGGCTTCCGCCTCTGGGGCGCGCGCACGACGAGTTCCGACCCGGAATGGAAATACGTCAACCTGCGCCGCTACTTCGCCTATCTCGAACGCTCCATCGACAAGGGCACGCAGTGGGCGGTCTTCGAGCCGAACGGTTCGATGCTCTGGGACAACGTGCGCCGCACCATCGAAGACTTCCTCTTCAACGAATTCCAGATGGGCGCGCTCTTAGGCGACAAGCCGGACAAAGCCTACTTCGTGCGCTGCGACCGCTCGACCATGACGCAGAACGATCTCGACAACGGGCGGCTCGTCTGTCTCGTCGGCGTCGCCCCCCTGCGCCCCGCCGAGTTCGTCATCTTCCGCATCGGCCAATGGACGGCGGACAGAAAAGTTTAACGATGAACTGAAAGAGATTGATTCATTTGTTCATTGATTCATTTGTTCATTGAATCAATGAATCAATGAACAAATGAATCAATCTCTTCAACTTCATCCTTCATCGTTTTTGAGGAGGAAATTATGGCAGTCCTACGTGATCGCCCGTATGTGCAGTTCAATTTTCTGGTTGACCTCGGCACAGGCACGACCGATGGAGTGGAGGCGGGTTTTCAGGAGTGCAGCAACATCGGCATGGAAGTCACCGTGTCGGAGTACCGCACGGGCAACTCGAAAGAGAACAGCGTGCGCAAAATCACCGGCCTCAACAAGGCGACCGATGTCACGCTGAAGCGCGGTGTGATCGGTTCGCTCAATCTCTACCGCTGGCTCGACGACATACGCAACGGCAACCAGATGGCCGAGCGCACGGTCGTCATCCAGTTGCAGAACGAAGATCACACGGCCATCGTGCAGACGTGGAAGCTGCTGCGCGCGCGCATCATCAAGCACGTCAGCGGCCCGATGAACGCGAAGGGCACGGACGTGGCGATGGAAGAGTTGACGCTCGCCTACGAGCGGCTGGAAATGGAATAGACGAGGCGCGGGCGACGCGGCGCGGGGAAACGCTTTTGTGGAAAGAGCGTCGAGAAGCGTCTTCGCCGTGTTGCCGCCTGACTCTGTAGCGATGGGGTGAGTGATGTTGAAGCGCGTCGTCACGCGGCGTCTGCCCGGTTTTCGTTTCGAGGCTCAAGCGCCGGCTCTGGACGAATGGTTGCCACGCATGGACGTGGCGGCCTTCGTCGGCTTCGCCGCATCCGGGCCTTTGAATCTGCCGGTCGCCGTCGAATCCGTCGCGCAGTTCACGTCCATCTTCGGCGAAGACGCCGGAGTCGCGTGGGACAGACAGCGCAGCGTCGAGACTTTCGCTTACCTCGCGCCCGCTGTGCGCGCCTTCTTCGACAACGGCGGGCGGCGTTGCTGGATCGTGCGCGTCGCGCGCGAACGCGCCGTCGAGAATGCGCGCAATCGCGCACGCTCGAACTTCTTCCCCGTGCCGGGCTTGATGGCGGGCGCGCTTAACACGTCTGACGATGCGCGCAAAGGCGTGTTGGAGAAACTCAACCCGGCATACGTGCAGGCGCGCTCCGAAGGCAGTTGGTCTGACGATCTGGGCGTCAGCGCTTCGCTCATCAGCCGCCCGGCGCAGGTGATTGATTTCTCGCTGGCGAAACTCCGCGTCGAACTCGCGCTCGATTCGCCGGACGATCTGGTCGCGGGCGATTTGCTGCGTCTCACTTTCAAGAACGAATACGTGCTGCTGTTTCAGGCGACCGACATCGCGCCGCTCTCTGCGAGTTCG